>VBBB01000031.1 GCA_005882955.1 Candidatus Bathyarchaeota archaeon
ATTGGTGGCGAGAAAATTCACATCGGATTGCTGAACCTGTATTGTGACTGACTTTCCAGATATTTGAGACATGAATGTTCTAGCGTCATTGCACTTCATTGCGGTCACCAGTCGATAATTGGGAATTTTCCGATTACGCTCTGCTCGCCGAGGACATTGCCTACGACCAGTTCAAGGCTCTCTCCCTCGCGTGCAAGCTGGATAACTTCATCATCCTTGAGCGCCTCTATCAGTAAGTGTTCGAACTGTACCTTTCTGTCCGTCACGTCTCCGAACCTGGCGGAGCGTTCTCGTTCTATCTGTTCATAAGCGTATATGAATTCGTAAAGTGATCTGTATATCTGGTCGTCTATCTTCTCCCGGACCTTCTCTCTCCCAATAGTTATCCACTCCAAGCCTTCGAGGTCTACGAAGTATATGGTGCCGTCTGGAGCAAGGACCGCGTCCTTGTCGAGCCAGACATCGTAGAAGTCTAGTCCGCTAAAAGTTCCGTCTTCATTGCTCTTAATTGATCGAGTGAACAAGGTAAGGAATGCTATCCCGCTCTTAACGAAATTTTTCAGAAAGTCTAGTGCCTTATCGTTCTCGTCTATTTCGAAGAGGTCGAAGACTGAGCCTATGTTCCCGCCGATCGTGCTCCCAGAATGGAAATAGATCCTTACGTTAGAGGGAACCAGTCTTGCTTCCTGGACCATTCTTCCCCTGTATCTCCGATACCAATAGATTTTCTTGATCTCATTCTCTAGGGTTTCATGAAGGAAGAGTATCTTCACTAGAGGCGCGACTCGGAATCCATGAATGGAAGTAAGGTCAGCCATTTCGGAGACTCTCATCGAAGTAGTAGCGTGCTGCAGCCCCTGCCCTCCATATGGAGAGCCTCTCAGCCATAATTCCCCTGTCAAGTATCGCGGCGCTGTTTCCCTTGAATTCACGATTCTGTCTTTCAGCGCGGAGTCTTTCAGCAGATTGCAGATCTCCGCTTTCCCGAGAGGCTGATGAGAAAACGGATTGGTTGTCGAACCTATGCCCTTGACTGAGAGGTAAAAATCTGTACCATCGATTTTCAAATACGGTGCTGTGGAAACTGCACCTCTGTTATCGTCTACAACGAATTCTTTCGTGCCTTTGGGGACAAGATTGGTAAAGGGTCTCATACTGTCGGGGAGATAGATCCTTTCGAATTCAGACATTTTGAATTCTTGAAAATGCTTGTTCGTCAGTGTTTCGGAGGTTTCATACACGTTCAGATTGAGCGGGAGACCTTTCATCTTCATATGAGTTCGGCGCTTCGCGGAAGTTTCGCGCTTCGTATCGAAGCGAGTTTCTTGACTCGTCAACTAGCGGACCTTGGAACCGGTTGCTGCTGACTCACGCGATCGGTCGCGGGGTATTCATAGAAAATTCCGACTCTATCAGCTGCGGGGTCGCTTGTCGTACTGGCTCTTCAACAGCCCAAGAACGACGCTGTCGTGAAACTGGTTGTTGAAGAAAACCTGGTCTTGTAGCCGACCTTCTTCTTTGAATCCGAGCTTCTTCGCCAGGGCGATGCTCGCTTTGTTCTCCGCGAAGGTCCACCATCCGACCTTGTGAAGGTTCAGTTGTTCGAACGCCTCCTCGAGTAGGAGCTTCGTAACCTCTGTCCCGTATCCTTTGCCCCACTTGTCCTTCTCTCCGATGCACAAGCCGACGTCAGCGTTGTGGTATCTGCGAGCCCAAGTGTGGAATCTTATCGAAGACCATCCTATCGCCTTCCCGCTGGATTTCTCCTGGATCATGTACCGTCGTACCTCTGGGTCTTCTCCCTTCAGATCCTTCTCCATCTCTGCCTCAATAGACACCATTGATTTCACATGGTCGGGCATGGATCGCGCAAGCATCATGATCTCCTCATCATTCTGCCACTTGTGAAATGACTTGAGATCCTCCCGTTCCGGAGCCCGGAGGATGATACGTTTCCCTGTTAGCATTCCAAAATCAAACTAGATATTCTTGAGAATAGATAATAGATTTCGCCCAAATGCTTCACGGTCAACCGACAATCAATTGGGCACACTTATATCGAGCGTCACAGATTTTTGATTGATGCGAAGATAGCGACGAATGCGCATACCGAGTTACGCTGTGCTACTGTTTTCGACATTGCTGTTGGTAGGAGTAGTACGCGGCGCGAACATTACAATTGGACCCACTCAAGGGCACGTCGAATACAGAATTACCCTCAACAATCAAACCTCGACTCTTGCAAGTTTCTTGCTGAACGAATCCGCTCAGCCTACAGGTCAGAACGGGATCGTGCTCGTAACAGCTAACCTGTTATCGACCGTGAGGAATTTCACCTACTCTAGAGCTCTAAACACGAGCTCATTTCCTGAAGTCTTTCCATATCTGTTAGGAATTAGCAATCAATCCCTGTCCTATCATGCATACGGGATCTCACTCACTCTCCGCATCGTCAACATTGGTAACACGCAAATCACGTTCAACGGGCAGTCCTTCCAAGGAACAATCTATCAAGTGGCTGCATCAGCAACCTACGCATCCACGACTGCATCAGTTTCTGCCAACGGCACGATCATCACAATGCCTTCTGGGCTAATCTACTCGGTCCAGCTTGAATCCATCAATTCCTATTCTGTCCAAATGGGGCTTGAAGAAACAAACCTCGCGCTTGTCGATCCTTCAAACAGCAGCAACCTACCCATAGGAATCGCACTAGTCAGCCTTGGTCTGCTCGGCGCCGCCGTGTTTGCCGCTCCATCAATCTTGAAGAGACTCAAAAGCAAACCGGCCACAACTCCCAGCACCCCCGGCGAGACCGACACTGACGAGAAACCTCGTTACTGGGTAGACTAGTGACCGGAATCTAGAGGCGCAGAGCTTTCTCCAAAGCATCAGACCCAGACAAGACAAGCCCATCCGTAATCGAATTTCGCGACACAATCAAAAACTACGGAAGCAAAACAATAGGTCCCGTGGATCTTGAAGTCCAGAAAGGACAGGTTGTGGGCTTCCTAGGACCCAACGGGTCCGGAAAGACAACTTGCATCAGACTGATACTTGGACTGATTCGGGCATCCTCTGGCACAGTGCGAGTCAATGGGTATGATCCGATCTCAAAACACGTCCGCGCTCTGAGACACGTCGCGTATTCGCCTGAACTTCCCAACCTCCAAACATTCCTCACCCCAACTGAACTACTTTCGTTAGTCTCGCATGAGCTTGGCCTTCCATCCTCGTCTAATGGAAGGCAGGAGGAGATTCGTAGGGTCCTTGAGCTTGTTGGAATCTTGGAATATGCTGACACGAAGATCGCTAAGCTCAGTAAGGGAATGGTTCAGAGGCTGAGCGTCGCTCAAGCGATGATGGGCTCACCTGAGGTCTTGATTCTTGATGAGCCAATGATTGGCCTGGACCCGGCAGGCTCAGCGCACTTCAGAGAAGTATTCAGAGAATTTGCAAGCCAGAAGGGCGGGACCGTCTTCATGTCTTCACACATCATGAGCGAGGTCGAATCGCTCTGCACTTCTGTCGCAATCATTCACGGTGGAAGAATCCTCTACCATGGAAAAGTAGTGGACGTGATACAGAAGGTGCTTGATTATTCCGTCATCTACTTGGAGGCTCAAGGCCTCACAGAGCAGACGATCGGTAAGATTCGTGAAATAGCCAGTGTGTCAAAAATAGTCCCGGAGGGAGATTCTCTCGAAATCATAGTTCAAGGCCATACGGACGTTAGACCGGACATATCGGACCTCGTCGTGAAGTCGGGCGCAAAGCTCTACTCCATCAGACAGGCTGAGAACATGCTTGAGCGAGCATACATCGAAGCCCTCTCCAAAACCAACCCAGGACAGCGGACGATATGAGCCGTCCCGATGTTATCCTATCCTTCATGAGATATGAGATCAAACGGGCGATTGCGAGAAGGAAAGTTCTAGCGCTCATCGCCTTCACGGTGCTGCTGGACACACTGCCCTACTACGCTCTCTCAACCGCTGGGACTACTCTCATCCCAGGCTCTGCCTATCCATAC
>VBBB01000036.1:0-373 GCA_005882955.1 Candidatus Bathyarchaeota archaeon
ATGTGTTCAAAGTAGTCCGTTAGGGATCCTCCAGAGAAACCGGAAGTTTCGATTGGAGTACTGATCCGGAGGAGGATTCTAGTTGTACAACTCGTCGTATCGTCTGAATTTCCAGTAGGCCGTGGAAACAAGCCATGCTATTAGAAAGATTCCTATGATTCCAAATCCCATGGTTTCGAAGTCGAGCCTCGCTAGCCAGTCCCAGTATGGACCGGTCAAGTTCAGTTCGCTAGCGATGACTTGTAGGAGTTCGACTCCCCCTATCGCAAAGGCTATTGCAACTGAGATCACTGTCACCGTCAGGTTGTAGTAGATTTTTCGGATTGGCCTCAGGAATGCCCAGCCATAGGCCGCTCGCATCGCTATGCCGTCA
>VBBB01000036.1:468-1024 GCA_005882955.1 Candidatus Bathyarchaeota archaeon
TGCGAGCGCGATGGTTATTGCGAACAAGGCGATCTCGCTTGCGGTGTCGAAGCCGAGCCCGAATAGCACTCCGATTGGGTAGATCTGCCAGGGCTTCCTGACTATCTCGAATAGCCCTCCGAAGTATCGGTTCAGCAATCCCCGATTTTGTAGGAGACCCTCTAGCTCAGATTCGTTTAGATTCCCTTGCTTCATTGTCTTGAATGTCCGGTAGATGCCTAGCACGATTATCGCGTTGATCAATCCTATCAGGAAGAGGAAGACCCCTGACACGGTAGTCCCAATTATTGCTCCAGAGTTGTGGAGCACGGGTATCTGATTCACGACGGATTGTGTCGCCAAAACCAGAGCAACTATGACTCCAACAACAATCGTCGAATGGCCGAGGGAGAACCAAGTGCCTACGGTAAGTGGACGCTCTCCGTCTTGTAGAAGTTTCCGTGTCGTGTTGTCTATGGCGACAATGTGGTCAGCATCGACGCCGTGGCGCAGTCCAAAGGTGTACGCGAGAATCCCCAAAGCTGCTAAACGCGCAGATAATGCGCCCACTACGAGC
>VBBB01000036.1:1095-7552 GCA_005882955.1 Candidatus Bathyarchaeota archaeon
CCGATTGCTGAATAGATTAGGAGCACCGAGAATTTCTCTCCTCGGGAAAGACCGAGCCCAGAAGTTTCCAGTGCGTGTTCAGTCAATGGTGGGACCCGATCCGTTGGAGAGTAGGATGGCTCATTGTTGAGCTTCGCAGAAGTATTCGGCTCACGAGGCGGATTCGGATAATATAAAATTTCATCTTGGTAATACTTTTCTTGGAGTTCGAAGTTCCCAGTAATACCAGGTTGAGGATGACTAACTAATGAGTGACTTAACAACCAGAATCAGCATGTCCCTCCCTCCGGGGCTCCTTGAGGCCTTTGACAGGGTTTCTCACCAGAGCGGGTACGCTGACAGATCCAAGGCTTTGCAGGCAGCTATGCGAGCCTTCATCTCGGATTTCGAAGCGGGAGTCAAGAAAGGAAACGTTGTCGGGTCGATCGTCATGGTCTACGATCATGAGACAAAAGGTACCGACGAGGCAATCACGGAAACGTCTCATCATCACAGACAATCAATACTCTCTTCGCTACACGCCCACATCGACGACGCACACTGTCTATGCGCCTTGCTGGTCCGAGGGAAGGTGCCGGATATTGCGAGCTTAGAGGGAGAGTTGAAGCGAGAGAAGGGAATCATGCAAGTCAAATCATCGTACCTAGAAACAGAATCCATCTAGACGAAAATCATAGGAGCTGGGACTAGTTACTCAATAGGAGTTGGGCAAGTATCAGAACCGTTTTGGTTGATTCTTCCTCGTAACCGCCCAGAACCGAATTGAAGTATCGCCTAGTTCCAGTTATCCTCCTCTTCTTCATCCCAGTATTCGCTTCCGGCCTCTCCCCAGCTCATGCAAACTATCGAATAGCCACAACAGCTACTGATACTTGGCCCTCCATCCTCAGCCAGGGCTACGCGGTGGTAGATGGCGTCAAGATGGCGATGGCCGAGAATAATGGTGTTAACCAGATTGTTGCTGCGGGAAGCTTCAACAACGGTACCAGTCAGACTCAGCTCCGAGTCTACCACAAGTCTGGCAACGGTCTCGTCTTAGACTCGAATCAACAGTGGGTCTTTACTCCCTTCCGGAATGCAAACAGCTATTATTTCTCCGGCGTTGACGTTGCCGATATCGATGGAAGCGGCCTAAATGAGACCGTGACAATTGGAAATGTCCAACCAACAGCCGGCAATCCCCAGCTAAGCCAGATCGGAATCTATCGATGGAACGGCGCAAGCCTCGCTCGACAGAAACTCTTCAACTTCACCGTCACCTCATCACGTCTTGAGACCAGGGGCCTTGCTATCTGGTCTTACAGTGGCGTTCACCAGATCGTAACCCTCGGATATTACAATACGAGTGGAATCAACAATGCCCAGTTGGGAATCTGGTCCTGGGACGGAAACACGTTCACGAAGAATACCCTCTACAACTGGACCACTACGGGGACTGGAGCAACGGGGTCCCAGGGTTTCGCTGTCGCAACAGGGGACATTGAGGGAATCGGAACTCCTGATATTGTAACAGTGGGCTGGAGCAACAACGGTACCGCAACTCAGAGCGAGATGCGGATCTGGGGTTGGACAGGTAGTGGTAACCCGCTTCTCAAATGGACCAAGATCTGGGTAACAACAGGTGTAGGATCTGTTGCAACATCCGTAACCATCGCGGACCTCGCAAAAGATGGCAAGAAAGAGATAATCGTCGGCGGCCAGATCCTTACCTATCCCTTCTGGAAAGCTGAACTGACCTTATTCTCTGACTGGGGAGGCACACTGAGCCAGCTTGCCGAGACCAATTGGATCTCCTCGAGCCAGAGCAACTTCGAACTGATTCACGTATCCACCGGCGACATTGACGCTAGCGGCACCACTGAGATTGTTACGGCAGGATTCACCAACCAGCCGATAGGTACCACAGACGTGTATTACGGAATCATCAGAGCATGGACATTGACTGGATCCACTATCTCCTTGCAACAATCCTACCAGTATACAACAGTACCTATAGCCTTGGATGCAGTGACGATAGGTGACATCGACAAGATCGGCAAACAGGACATCATAGTCGGTGGCCAACAAATAGGCAAGGGATTCCTCGAGGTCAGAGACACAGCTTTCGTCAACAGCGTCATCAGTCTTACGACAAATCCATCTCCCGCCCTTGCAGGACAATCAGTCACTGTCTCGGGCACCCTGACCAATACGACGGATGCTGGCCCACTAGTTTCAATGCAAGTTCTGCTGGAATACAACGCGAGCGGAGGGAGCTACAGCATCATAGCTACAACATCAACCGACTCCCAGGGACGATTCGCCACCAGTTTCACGCCGCCAGGACCTGGCTCCTACAATATCAGAGCCAGCTGGTCAGGCGACAATAGTCATAGTGGTTCAACTGCCAGCGCAAGTCTTACCGTCAGCAAATCGCCAAGTGTAATCGTTCTTTCCAGCTCCAGCTTCAATGCCCAGGTAGGTGACACGATCACGATCAGCGGATACCTATACCCGGCCAACACTGCCAAACTCACGATAATCTATACAGGCCCCGACGGAACGGCGATCAGTCACACTGTCAACTCGACCAGCACTGGCAGCTTCACAGATCAGTACCTTGTCAACACCGCGGGCACCTGGACCGTCTCGGCATCTTGGGCTGGAACGACAACAACCTCGGGTTCCACTTCGAATACCTTGAACGTTCAGACACAAGCACAACCTCCGCCGCTAGTAACAACAATGAGCTTCTACGCACTGATTCTCGCCGTCGCTGCCTTGGCTGTTGGAGCATTTGCAATAGTCCGGAAGGGGCGTGGAAGAACCTCCTTGCCCTCTATGGTACCTACGCAAGCCACTCCCTCGAAATAGAATTCAATCGGCAGGTATCCTGCAGCGGATCATGTTCTACCTTCTTACTGTTCGTACTCGTTTCGAGTAACACGACCCTTTAGTCAACTCGTCCTCTCAGTTTGACTTTGTAGCGCGCAGCGATGCCGAATCTCGAATCAGACGTTAAATGGGTAGGCGGAAGGAGGTGCCCATTTTCCGAACGAATCGAAAGATCGCGCTGTTAGTCACGGGAGCGATGTTACTAGTATCCTCAGTGAGCAATCCCGTCCACGCTTCCGGTCCATTTGGTGAAATCTACTCGCTCTCGCAGTCCGCCCCCCGAATGCAAGAGTCCAACAACCAAGGCATCACCTTCATTCTCAACGTAACTCACGCGTTTTCAGGGATCAATTATCAATTCACATGGGCAGTCCGAGACCCATCCGGCACCACCCGGACCCAAAACACACAAGTGAACTCGGTACCCTCAACATTTACAACGAGTGTCACATACCCTACTGACTTCGGTGTAACTATCACAGAAGTCGGAAATTATAATATCACAGTCACCCAGGCGAACCCGCCATCATCAACCCAAGCAGCTACAAGCCTCTTTGAAGTTGGTCTTACAAACTCGGAGAAGTACCAACGTACGCAAGCAGTCTCTATGATTGCCCAAGGCTATCAGAATGCCGAAAACATCACCATCTCAATAAGATCCGCAACTGGTAACGCCCCTGGCTTCCCTACAACAGGACTGGCAGACTCCCTTGGGGTACTCGCTTATACTTGGACAAGTATTCCGCCCTCTGTCCCTCTCGGAAACTATACAGTGAGACTGACTGGGTCGACAACCCCTAAGACCGGTTTTCCTGACACCCAGACCTTCCTCGTCGATCCAGCTAACGTAACCATCACCCAACTATCGATAACTCAGAGCTCGTTACAAAGGTCGCAGACTCAGACTTTTCGCTTCATAGCAACTTATCCTAACACAGTCCAAGTTAAGACCGGCTCGGCTATCATAAGAATAATTGAAGCAGACGGCTTCACAGAGCACGACATAAGTGCGACATACAAGACCTCGGTTGGACAGTTCCAGGGAACCTTCCAGATCTCTCTCAGCAGCGACACCGGGGTCTGGGTGGCAAGCATAGATGTGGGAGGTTACAACGACGGATATGGGAACATAGGGCCTTCATCGAGTGTGAACAGAGGTTTCGCTGTGTCAACCGCCGTTCTTACCGTCACCTCTAGCATACCCAACGGCAATTACACAACAGGCAGTATCATCGTGATCAATGCGATCGTAGTAACCCCTGGAGGAGGCAACTTCACCAGCGGAACGGTGATAGCCACTACCCATCAGTCCTCCGTTCAGATTGGTAGCCCGCTCCGGCTGTCCTATGATCAAACCCATGCGAAGTGGGTTGGCAGCTACACCGTGAACTCTACTTCGCCAACTGGACTTTGGTTCATACAAGTTAACGCAACCGACGCTTACGGCAACTCAGGATATGGTTCGACTTCAACACTAGTTACACTTCCGCCTACGCAGCAGCCACCGCCCTCCCCTACGAGTTCGGCGTTCAACTATCTCTGGCTCATAGTCATAGGGCTGGTGGCAGCTATAGCTATCCTTGCTTCGTTCATCGTCTATAGGCGAGGAAGAATGGTGCGGAGAGTGTTGAAGGTTGACCTTGAGGCCATTCATGCAGAAGCGAAGAAAGTCGAGAACAACGAGTTCTTCAAGAACGTCCAGGAACAACTAAAAGAACAGAGAGGTCATCATGACAGCAAAGATGTCAAATAGAAAGAGTCATTTCGCTAATCTTGCGGCGACAAAACAAAACCGAAATTCTAGATGATTCTTAAAGATCGGATAGTTCTTCTTTCGAGCTGATAGCAGAGCCGAGATAGTTGTATACTCCTGTTTTCAAAACCTTCAGGGACAATAGCGCACACTTCAGCCTGACGGCGCTGAGCTGTCCTCCAATGAGTGAGAGTATCTCTTCCTTGGAAATCTTTCGCACGTCATCAATCGTCTTTCCCTTCACAAGTTCCGTCAGCATTGATGCTGAGGCCTGGCTGATCGCGCATCCCTGACCGTTGAATCGCACATCTCTTACGCTGTTGTTCTTATCAAGCTCCAATTGCATTTCTATGATGTCGCCGCAGAGAGGGTTGGAGTCCTTGGCGCTGATCTGTGCGTGTTCCAAGGTTCCCTTGTTTCTGGGATGGCGGTAGTAGTCGAGTATGATCTCGGAATAGACTGAACTCAAATCTTGAAGACTCTACCTGCCCGCTCGACGGAGCCGACGAGACGATCGATCTCCTCTTCACTATTGTAAAGATAGAAACTTGCTCTAGTAGTTGCGGCGACTCCAAGCCTCTCCATGAGAGGTTGGGCGCAGTGGTGTCCCGACCGGACCGCGATTCCATCCTCGTCCAGCATGGATGCCATGTCGTGCGCATGAACGTCTGCAAGGTTGAAACTGACAACTCCTCCCCGACTCTCAGGGTCCGGCGGACCGTACATCTTCAAGCCCTTCACTCTGCCCAATGATTCAAGTGCATACTTCGTTATTTCCCTGTCGTGATCCCTAACGTTCCGTAAACCCAATTTTGTCAGGTAGTCGGCTGCTGCTCCAAGCCCGATTGCCCCGGCTATGTCGGTGGTTCCGGCTTCGAACTTGAAGGGCGGGTCTTTGAATGTGGCTTCGTATAGGTGGACCTCTTTGATCATTTCTCCCCCACTCTGGTAGGGTTCCATGGTTTGTAGAAGCTCTCGCTTTCCGTAGAGCACTCCTATTCCGGTAGGTCCGCACATCTTGTGGCCAGAAAATGCGAGGAAATCGCAGTCTAGATCCTGAACATCAATCGGCATATGCGGAACAGACTGGGCTCCATCTACCAGAACCTTGCATCCGTATTTGTGGGCCTCGCGCACTAATTCTCGAATCGGGTTGATTGTTCCGAGAACGTTGGAAACATGGGTTACGGCGAAGAGCTTGACTGTTCCTTCTTCCAGATGCTGGTGACTGTCTTCTCGGAGGAGTCGTCCGTCCTCTGAGATTCCGACATACTTGAGACTGGCTCCTTTTTCACGCGCCAGCTGTTGCCATGGAACAATGTTGCTGTGATGCTCCATCTCTGTGAGCATGATACTGTCGCCGAGGCCGATGTTTGATCGTCCCCAGGAATGGGCTGCGAGGTTAATCGCCTCGGTTGTTCCGCGCACGAAGATAATCTCGGATGGGTCCTTGGCGTTGATGAGATGGGCGATTTTTCGCCGGGCGTCTTCGTAGGCTACTGTTGCTTCTTCGCTTATCCGGTAGACTCCTCTGTAGACGTTGGCGTTGTACTGGTTGTAGAACCGGTCTAGGGCTTCGATGACCTGAACCGGTTTCTGTGAGGTTGCTGCGTTGTCGAGATAGACTAGGGGTCTCCCGTTGATTTCTCGCTTGAGTATAGGAAAATCAGCTCTTGCGCGCCCGACATCGTACCCGCTGGTTTTCTTGCTAGGAAAGACTTGGGCGTGGCGCTGCATGGATTGTCCTCTGACAAGAGGACAGGAATAATGTTCGGAGAATTCTTGTCTGGGGTCTTAGACGTGCTGGTGGTGCTCTTCTGGACTACGGGC
>VBBB01000036.1:7602-8976 GCA_005882955.1 Candidatus Bathyarchaeota archaeon
ATCTCAGTCTCAACATAGTCGATCTCGGCATCTCCCAGAAGGTCAGCACTTTTGGCGTCGGCTACAATGTTGACTCCGTTCCTGTGTTCGATAACGTCGGCGGCGCCGGTTTTGTCGAGTTTGAGGCCGAACTGGTAGCCTGCGCAGCCTCCCGCTTTTACGAAGACGCGGAGGGCTAGGTTCTGGTCGTTGACCTGCTTCAGGTAGTCTTGGACCTTGGTTGCTGCCTTATCGGTTATGCTTATTGCCATTCTTCTCTACTCTCCTAGTTCCTATGCTCCTTTTTAACCTTAAAGGTACCCTGAATGCTTCTGTTCCTCATTCTTCTACAAGTTCTCCTTCTTTATCCAATCGTAGCCCCTCTCCTCAAGCACATCTGCCAATTCTGGACCCCCCGACTTGACCATTCTACCATCTAAGAGAATATGGACGTGGTCTGGTTTGATGTATCGCAGAATCCGTTGATAGTGAGTGATTATCATGACCCCCATCTCAGGTCCTACGAGCTTGTTTACTCCTTCAGCCACGATCTTGACAGAGTCAATGTCCAGCCCCGAGTCCGTCTCATCTAGTACCGCAATCTTGGGTTGGAGGATCGCTAGTTGGAGTATTTCGCAACGCTTCTTTTCTCCGCCAGAGAATCCTTCGTTCAGATAGCGTGTGGCAAAGGATTCATCCATGTCGAGGAGTTTCAGCTTCTCTTTCAGGAGCTTTCTGAACTCGAGGACTGACAGCATTTCCTGTCCCAGGTCGCCCTTCTTGCCCCCTTGTCTGACCGCGTTGTATGCGGTGCGGAGGAATGTGGCTAGGGATACGCCCGGGACTTCGTAGGGGTACTGGAAGGCGAGGAAGAGACCCTTACGAGCTCTTACGTCCGGCGCAAGCTTCAGAATGCTCTCGTTGTCGAAGAGAATATCGCCCTTCGTGACAATGTATTTTGGATGTCCCATTACGGTCGAGGCAAGGGTACTCTTTCCTGAGCCGTTTGGACCCATGACCGCGTGAATCTCGCCCTGCTTGACCTGGAAGTCTACTCCCTTGAGGATCTCCTTGCCATCGATCGTGGCGTGGAGGTCTTTGATGTCGAGCTGGCTCACGTTATGACTCATCTTGGGGGATTCACGTCCGCTTCAATTTCCACTCTTTAGCTGTTCTTTCGATTACGATCGGCGTATGACGTACGTCATATTTAAGGGCTCCAAAACCCGGACCCGAAACCCAGTCATGTAGCAGTCGACACGAAATTTTTCTAGAAAAAAGACTTCAGCCCGACTTGTGAAATCTTTTCGCTCCCCCCGCGGGGGCCTATTCCGATCTCCAGAGACATGTCCCTCCCACCCGACTCCTGACCATTTGGCCTCCTGTGACGACTAG
>VBBB01000036.1:9021-10622 GCA_005882955.1 Candidatus Bathyarchaeota archaeon
TGGTATTGCCTGCGCTTAGTTCTATCCAACCGTCTGGTTGGTAGAAAATGCCGATACAGTTGACCCCTACTAAGATTAAGGGAAGCAAATACCTCCTCATCCCCAAAGATCTCGCGCAGCTCTTGGAGATCGATGACAAGAGCATTCTCAACCTTACAATCGAAGACACGGACCGGGGACAGCGCCTTATCTACTCGATTCGAGAAAAATCTAGCAATCCAGTACAAGACAAAGTGTACAAGAAGATAGGATGAACACAAGTGGCGCTGGCCCCCGAGTTTTTCGTACTGCTGGGAACCAGTATCTTCCTGGCCGTGAGTGTTATCACTGCCCTCCTTGACCGCCATCTACCATCGATTCTTCAGTACCTATTCCAAGGAGCAGCAGGCGCCGGGTTAGGAGAGCTTCTACTAAGCCAAGGACTCAGCAGCCCGACGCGCGTTTGGGCGGGCATTGTCTATCTGGCGTTTGCTCTTTCCAGCTTGGTTGGCGTGAACATCAGACTGGCAATAGTTCGCCGAGGAATGAACATAGCTTCAATCTTCTCGCAAATGATGACAGTGCCAGTCGTCATGATCTCAGCGCTCTTTCTCTCCTCTTTCCTATGAAGCGGGTGAGACCTAGTCTTCTCGCCAGCTTCCATACTTACTATTGCAGTCTCGGTGCTCGTGGCTGACCTGAGCATTTTCGGATTGCTGCGCGAATACTCCAGGCATGGCAGTATCAGAAGTGGACTAGTCTCGTTTACCACGAGCGCAGCACCAGCATCGACCGGGAGTGTCGGGCCTGCTCTGGATTTGCATCAACACTCTGCTCAAGGAGAAGATTGGGAGGAATCTCCGTCAAAGGAAAAAGAGTAGTGGTAAGAGATTGGAAAGCATCAAGCAGATTATGACGCTTAAGCCCGAGAGGCAGGTCCGGTTAGCGCTCTTGCTCGTCTCAACGTCAGTCATCATCATCACGAGTCTACTCGCCTACAATAGGATCACCTATGAATTTCCTCTAGCAGTAGGCAACACGGGCCAATCCGCGCTAGGTCCTCCAACTTCGGCAGGGGTAGGCATCTTGTACGCGATGATAGTCGTTGCAGCAATCTTGGGATTCGGCGCTATCCTCAGCATATTCGGCTCATTGCGTAACGTGTCCAACCGCATTAGCGAAATTGTCGTACGAGAGCCTTCGCCCGAAGATTCGATTTACGGGTCTCAAAAGAAGGCAGAGTGGGAGGAGGCGTCAACGCAAGGCGAAAGCAAGGCAACGGACGACGAGATCCTCAAAGCTCTCTGGCATTCCAAGGATAAGAAAACAGGCACAGTGCCTCTGGCTTCTCAAGGTAACACAGCTCAGAAGAGAGTCCACCGATTGTCACGTGGACTCTCAGTAGAAGAAGCATTCGGGAGGTGAGCGAGAAAGAATGAATTTCCTCAAGATTGAATGGACAAAGAAGAGAGGTGTAATCGCTCTCTTGGCCACCGGTCTGATCGTCACAAGTTTCATTCTCGGAGGCTACGTAGCCACCGGGAGTTGGAACCCATGGGGCCACAGGCACTACTACCAGAATCTGGACGTCAACTTTGGCTACTGCGTATCTGGGTCGCAGA
>VBBB01000116.1:0-1635 GCA_005882955.1 Candidatus Bathyarchaeota archaeon
AGAGAAGTGGAAGAGAAGGGCCACGAGACTAGCCAACTGCTCAACAAGATACTAGCTGGAGCGATAGCAAAAATACCCGAGTCTAGGAAAGACTGCACCTGCGCGACCGCGCTCGCACACGCTCAACTGAAGAGAGAGGAAACCCAGGAAATCGCTTAATGATAAACAGCCTCCTCAGATTCGCCGGGGTCTACAAAACCTACGAAAAATACCTGATCGAACAGATCAAGTACGGCCCCATGCCGGAGCACATCGGAATAATTCTAGACGGCAACCGAAGATGGGCGACCGAGAAAGCCCTCAACTCCACCGACGGACACTGGGCAGGGGCAAAGGTCGGCGAAGAAGTTCTTGACTGGTGCCTAGAATACGGCATCAAGACACTCACGCTCTACACGTTCTCGACCGAGAATTTCTCAAGACCTAGCGACGAGGTAAACTCGATTCTCAAGATCGTCGAAGAAGAGACCAGGAAACTTGGAAGGGACAGCAGACTTCACTCTCAGAAAGTACGAGTCAAGGCAATCGGCCGGACTGACCTCTTGCCTGAGACGCTTCAGGACGTGTTCAAACGTCTCGAAGACGAAACGAGCATGTACGACCAGCACTTCCTAAACCTCGCCATTGCATACACAGGAAGAGCCGAGATAGTCGATGCTACGAAGAAGATCGTAGAGGATGTTCACCAGGGCAATCTTTCTCCGCAGCAGATTGACGAAGATACGTTTCACAAATATCTCTACACCGCGCATCTACCAAATCCGAACCCCGATCTAGTCATACGCACATCTGGCGAAGAGCGTCTGAGCGGATTCTTGTTGTGGCAGTCAGCATACAGTGAACTTGTTTTCGAAGATGTTTACTGGCCCGAGTTCCGGAAGATCGATTTTCTCCGAGCTATACGGCTCTATCAGAGGCGCCATCGCAGATTTGGCCGGTAACGATGCACTACGAATGCCTCAGACGATGATGGACGAACTTATCTAACTAGAGTCAGAACAGTTCCAGGGCCCGGGCCTTGGTCTATATCAAGAGAATCGACATCCGAGGCTTCAAGACCTTCAACAAGAAGGTCTCAGTCAACCTCGACCGAGGCTTCACAGTCTTCACCGGCCCCAACGGCTCGGGAAAGTCCAACATCCTCGACGCGCTAAAATTCTCACTCGGCGAACTCAGCCCCCGAGAACTCAGAGGCGGAAGCCTCTCAGACCTAGTCCACAAGTCCGGCACGGGAGACGCCAGAGCAGCATACGTAGCAGTCCAGTTCGACAACTCAGACCGAAAGATCCCAGTAGACTCAGACCTCGTCACCGTGTCACGGGAGTTCTCCAAGGGCGGCGAGGGAATCTATCGAATGAACGGCAGGCGGCTCTCTAGAAAACAAGTACAGGACATTCTCAGCTCCGGTGACATCCAAGTGACTGGTTTCAACCTCATCGCTCAACACTCAATCACCCGTCTCGCGGAGATTAGCACAGAAGAACGGAGACGGATCTTGGAAGATCTTATTGGACTGGGGGTCTTCGAAACCAAGAAGACCGAAGCAAAAGTCCAGCTCTCAGAAGCCGACCTTAACCTGAGGGTGGCAGCAGGCAAGGTCGAAGACGTAAGAAACAGAATAGAGCGGCTTGAGCG
>VBBB01000116.1:1673-3885 GCA_005882955.1 Candidatus Bathyarchaeota archaeon
GATTGGAAAGCAACAAGCACGAATCTACTCGTCACAAATAGTCGCTCTCGAAAACAAACGCACCAGCGCAATTCTAGAGCTAGAGAACGAGCAGAAGAACCTCGACGCACTCCGCCAACAAAGAGACGATCTCACCAGCCAAAGATCCAAGGTAGAGGCCGAGAGACGCCACTTTGAAGAACTAACCGTCACCCAAGGCAACCAAGAACTCTTCGATGTTGAAAGAAAAATCGCGGAGGCTAGCAATGGAGTGGTCAGAGCAAAAGCAGAAGCCGAAACAGCGAAGAATATTCTGAATACCCGAACCAGGCAAATCGAGTCTCTACAAAATCAAGGAGAACAAATCCAGAACAACTTCAAAGAACTGCCGACTGCCCTCAGAAACCTAACTGCTCAGAGACTCAGCCTAGAGACAAAATTTGAGGCGGCAAACGCGAAGGCCGAGAAGCTCAACACTGCTCTACAAAACGCCCGAGAATCTCTATCGGCCGACGCAAAGACGCACGAATCACTCGATGCTGAAATCGCTGCACTAGAAAGAGAATTGTCGACCTTCATCGCAACAAGCAAGGGCAGCTCAGCGAAACTAGACCTGACTGCGAGTCATTTGCAGACGCTCGAGGCTCGCCACCAGGAATTCTCCAACCTCGCTGAGGAGCTGAAGAAGAGAATCCGGGAAATGGAGAAGCTGGGCAAGGAGGAAGAGAAGAGACTGCAGGATATTGAAGGAAAGGCGAAGGAGTATACTGAACTCAAGGATCAGCGACACAAAGAGATCGACGAGGCTCTCGATGTTGCCAAGAGAGCGCGAGTAACCGTAACCGAGTTCAACACACAGCGAAATATTGCTGATACTCTTCAGGCAGAAGAGAAGGCGCTCCAGAAGCTAGAGGAGATGGCGGAAGAGGGAGCGCTCAAGGGAGTCCTCGGGCGACTACAGGAGCTGATCAAGTACAGTGAGGAGTACAGCAAAGCAATCGAAGCAGCGAGCGCGGGCTGGATGAGGGCCCTTGTCGTAAGAGACCTTGAAGTGGCGATAAAATGCGTAGAGAGTCTAAAGCGGACCAAACTGGGTCGAGCCAAGATAATTCCACTCGATGACCTAGAAATTCCTCCAGGAAACGATGACTATGAACAGACTCCAGGAATAGTGGGTCCGCTCTCAAGCGTCATCAAGTCCGAGAAAGGATTAGCCTCGGCAGTCGAATTCGTCTTCGGTGATACAATGCTCGCAACCAATCAGCGAGCGGCCTTCCTGAGCGCAGCGAAGGGTCTGAGATGCGTTGTGATAAGCGGAGACCTCTACGAGCCGGGCGGAGGTCTCGAAAGCGGTTACTATCGGGCACCCTTCGATGCTTCTACTCTTATCCCGAGGTCCAACGTCCTTGAGGGTCTTGAGCGAACTGTCAAGTCCCTAGAATCCATCGTTCAGCGATCTCGATCCGAACTTGATCGGTTAGAATCAGAGATTGTCAAACTTAGAGAAGACAGGGTTTCCACCAGCAAGACGCGGGAAGCACTCACACGCGATGTCGAGATGGCTCAGAGGAGCCTCGAAAGGACCCGTTTGTCGCTACAACAGACAAAGAAGAGGATCGACAGTCTCCAGAACTCGATGCAGCATGAACAGGAACTACTAGAGGAAATAGCCCAGAAGCAAGGCGAGATAAAACGACGCCTCTCGATGCGCGAGGAAGAGCTAGCCAAGCTGAAGATCGAACAGAGACGGACCGCAATCATGGCGATGGAACGCGAACGAGATCAAGCGGTCGCAGAAGCAGAGGCGCTGCTGCGCGAGAAGCTAGCCTTGGACAGCAAGGTTGCCTCTACCCAGTCCACACTTGACACTCTGAAACCTGGCTACGACCAAGTACGGATTCAACTTAGAGCCCTTGAGACTGAAATCAGACGAGAGGAATCAAGGGTCGAGGTGGCGAACAAGAAATCCGAAGAGCTGCGACAAGAAATGAGTAAGCTTACCGAAGAAAAAGCTCGATTAGTAGACGCCCTTGCATCAGTGGGTCAGGAGAGGACAAAGTACGAAGATAGATTCTCTGAGATAGAAAAGTCCCTTTCGCAACTAATCGATAGAATGGACCCGCTCAACTCCAACGTCTCGGAGTTGAAGGCAGGCCTCAGAGAGCTAGAGACGCAGCTGACAATGCTGACCTCACAGTTGCGAAATCTCGGCTTTGAGAAGCCTCTGGAAACC
>VBBB01000037.1 GCA_005882955.1 Candidatus Bathyarchaeota archaeon
ACCAACAGTGGGAAGGCAAAGCCGCAGAGGAGCATTGAGACAATTGCCAGCCTGAGAGCGGGTCCGTAGGTTCGTTTGACTTCGTTTTTGATGCTCAACTTGATCCTATCCTCCTATCGATAGTAGTGCTATGTCGATGAGCTTGATTCCTATGAAGGGCACAATGATCCCTCCGGCTCCGTAGATGAGCGCGTTCTTGATGAAGAGACCCATCGTGCTGGTGGGCTTGAATCGGATTCCCTTCATGGCGAGTGGGATTAGGAGAGGGATGATGGCTGCGTTGAAGATGAGCGCAGACAGTACCGCGGTATTCAGTCCGAGTCCGAGAATGTTCAGAGCCTTCAGTTCTGGATGGGTAGCTGCGAACATTACGGGAACTATCGCGAAATACTTCGCCACATCGTTGGCGATACTGAACGTGGTCACTGCTCCACGGGTCATGAGTAGTTGTTTTCCGAGCATGACCACCTCGATGATCTTGGCCGGGTTGGACTCTAAGTCTACCATGTTAGCAGCTTCCTTGGCTGCTTGAGTTCCAGAATTCATCGCTAGTCCTACATCAGCTACGGCCAACGCGGGTGCGTCGTTGGTGCCGTCCCCGATCATGGCTACGACTCGGGTCTCAGCCTGCTCTCGCGTCACAATGTCGTACTTGTCTTCTGGCTTAGCCTCGGGCCTGTACTCGTCAATCCCCACTTCGGTGGCAATGCTCTTCGCCGTGAGGGGCTGGTCACCAGTCAGCATGACAGGCCGAATCCCCATCACCTTGACCGACAGAATCTTCTCCCTGATACCCGGCTTCAGAACATCCTTGAGCCGGATAACTCCGATAACCTCCCTGTTCCTCGTCACAGCCAGCGGCGTATCTCCCTGGCTCGAGATCCCATCCACTAGCGCGTCGAAGTTTGATGGGATGGAGCGCGCGATCTTTTTGATCGCGTCGGGAGCACCCTTGATTATCTCAATCTCATCCTCTCCGATTACGGACCCGGCTTCCTGGTGAGCCTCAAACTTTCTCCGCAGCCTCCCCCGTTCACGCCCTGACTTGTCCCCTTTCGGCAGCATGAACCCTGTGCCCTGAGATATCTTGACACCACTAGTCCGGGTGCTCGCGGAAAACTCGTACACTTCAGAAACCCCTAACGCGTTCAACTCTCTCGGAACGAAGCCGTCCTCGTAGGCGAGCCGTATCAGACTCCGGCCTTCAGGGGTATCATCATGCCAG
>VBBB01000038.1:0-5132 GCA_005882955.1 Candidatus Bathyarchaeota archaeon
GAAGAGAGAAACGCGGCTTCACCCACTTCCTTCTCAGTATGACTGCTGACGGGGATGAACTCTACTGCTTGTCTGTTGCCGACCGTGATCGTTCCCGTCTTGTCAAGGATGATCACATCCGTGTCTCCTGCTCGCTCAACTGCTCTTCCTGACTTGGCTACGATCTTTCTCCGGTAGAGCCGGGAAACCCCCGAAAGCCCAATAGAAGGGAGCAGCGCCCCGATGGTTGTTGGGAGGAGACAGACATAGAGCGCGATAAGGACGGAGAGGTCCACTGCAAGATCGAGAGTAACCGAGAGGCCGAGAAGTGCAACAACAATTATCGTGAATATGGCCGTAAGACCAATCAGTACAGTGGTCACAGCCACCTCGTTAGGCGTCCGAGGCCTCTTCGAGGACTCTACCAGCCTAATCATCTCGCTGATGTAGGTATCCTCAGGGTTCACCGTGACCCGGGCGGTGAGAGTATCGCTGATCACTCTCGATCCCCCGATGACCTCGTCCCCAGGCGCCTTCCTGACAGGTGTAGATTCTCCCGTTAGGAGGGACTCGTCGACCATTCCAATTCCCTCAAGCACTTCCGCGTCAATAGGGACGACATCGTTCTTCTCAAGGAGAATCAGGTCTCCTTTACGAAGCGCAGTTGATGGAGTTGTAACGATCCTCCTAACATCACCCTCAGTCACTATCTTCTTGCTCTGGACCTCCGATTCCAGACTTCGCAGACTAGTCGCAGTGTTCTTCGCCTGGGTCTCAGCCAACGCGTCAGCCAGAGTGCTAAACCAGACCGTGGTCAGAAGTATCAGGGCAACTTCGACATAGTAGATTCTCATGGTCGAATTTGCAACTGGATAGAACGCGGAAGGATAGATCGCCATCGCCGTGACCACGAAGAATGTCAGTTCTACAATGAACATGACAGGATTCGCGAGCAAGGATAATGGATTCAGTCTGACCAACGAATCGAGAAGCGTCCTGGTCGATGTGAGACTACTTCGGAAACGCGGTGAAGTTGGCCGAGTTGGCTTCGAAGACATTTTGTTCAGAATCCGTTCACGCGTTTCTGGAAGAATTGCAAAATCGGTCCAAGTGCGAGGAAGGGGAAGAAGGTGAGAACAACGAGCAGGAGTATGCTTCCAACGAGGACGATGGTGAAGGTGATGCTGTCTGTCCTAAGACCGATCTCAGTGGAACGCTTGCGATTAATCATTGATCCGGCTAGAGCCAGCAATAGTCCGATTGGGGCGAAGCGACCGATGAACATGACTAGCGCGGTGGATATATTGAAGAATGGAGTGTTTCCTGCAGCGCCCAGAAAATCGGAGCCGTTGTTGGCGGCAGCTGATGTGAACTCGTAGAAGATCCGAGTAAAGCCGACTGAATCAGTCGAGACCCCTATCGCAGATGCCGCGCCAGTTGCATACGCCAGGACAGTCGGGACGAGAATGATAACAGGATGAACTAGGAACGTTATCATTACAAGCTTAACATCGCGCGCACTGATCTTCATCCCGAGATACTCAGGCGTCCGGCCAGACATCAGACCGACGATGAAAACGGTGATTACGACATACATCACCATGTACATCAGACCAATTCCCTTGCCGCCGGGCGTGGATTGGATCAGCATACCCATGAAGGCGGAGAGGATGACGAGTGGATTCATACCGGCCAAGTTTGCATTTACCGAGCCTGTGGTGACAGCTGTCGTGACGACGGTCCAGAATGTGGAGAAGAAGCCTCCGAAGCGGACCTCTATGCCTCGACCTAGGCCGTAGCTGGGGATGAAGGCTAGCAATAAGTCAAGAGCGAAGAGAGAGTATGCGCCGATGATAATGGGACGAGCCTCGCGTCTTTTTCCCAACAGCTGTCCGAACACGAAGCAGAGACTTGTCGGGATGAGTAGCATCAGAAGAATCTGGAAAATGTCGGAGGCCGGATTTGGATTCTGGAATGGGTAGGCGGAGTTTGATCCGTAATATCCTCCCCCGTTCGTGCCAATCTGCATGATGCTGACAAGCGATGCGACGGGGCCCACCAGAATTGTCTGGGTCGCTCCCTCCACCGTCGTGACGGTTTGATACCCTCCAATCGTCTGGGGAATCCCTAGTCCCACAAAGATCAGGGCCGCGACAAAACAGAGCGGAAGGAAGAGCCGGGTCAGAGACCGGACAAAGTCAGTGTAGAAGTTTCCCATATTCTGACTGCGAGAAACGAAGCCTCGCACCATTGCTACTGCGACGCAGAGGCCAGTGGTTGCACTCGTGAACTGTAGGAACTGGACCGCGGTCATCTGGCTGAGATAGGAGAGTCCCGGCATAGGTGACAGAGAAGGACAGTTCGGCAGGTTGCTGCAGACTCCTTCTCCATTGTAATGTTGAAGGTTTGTGTTGGTCGCGAAGCTGATGACCTGCATGAAGGCTAGGTCGAGGTTGAGACCCGGAAATCCTTGAGGGTTCAGTGGCAGAATGTTTTGGAAGACGAAGATGATGAAGGCGAGGCTCATCTGGAAAATATTCACGATCAACGCGGAGAGGAAGTACTCCCTCCATCCCATGCCGCGATTCGGATCTACGCCAAGGAGCCGATAGATCCAATTCTCGATGGGGGCTACGATTCTATCGATTCTATTGGGAGCACTTGTGAAGATGCTAGTGATGTAGGGTGCGAGCAGCCGTCCAAGTATTACGGCCGTAGCAAGAATCAGTAGAAGAGTGAGTAGGTCGTTGGGCTGTATCACGGCTTGCAGGCTCCCATTGGCAGAGCAGCGGCTTCATGACTGGCTCTGTACTAGTCTTTGTGGCTAACTGCCACTGACGCGTGAGGGGTCGGATTCAGAAACTCGCTAGAAATCCTAGCTCCCTTGTGAGTCTTCAGCACGATGGAGCTGACGGTGCTCTTGACACCCTTGATCTTCATGATCTTATTCTTCAAAACATCTCGGAACTCTTCAATATCATCAGCCAAGACCAGTGTCACAATGTCGAATTCGCCGGTAACCTCGTACAGCTCCTCAATATTGTCCAGTTTGGCTAGTGCCTGGACTACTTCGTCCATGTGGGCTGACTCGACGAAGATGTCTACGAATGCGAGTAGAGGAGCCATGGCGGTTCATCGTTTCAGAGTTCTCCGCTTGCCGCTAATCCCGCGATTTATAGATTCCCTACCCAGAGTGGCGTCTCGCAGAATGGAATCGCGGGTCCACATGACAATTCGCTTTCCTAAAGACCGCTTGTCATGGGCATCATTCAGATAAACCACACCAACGTCAATTCGTTCGGAAAGGAGCGTTTGTTCGCACGGAAATCCACAATACGATACTGGATGTCATCGGAAATACTCCTCTAGTTCGACTGACCAAAGTCGCTGCAGGCGTTAGACCCACAATTCTTGCGAAGCTGGAGAATCTGAACCCTGGCGGTAGCGTAAAGGATCGGATAGGTAGAGTCATGATAGAAGAGGCCGAGAAGAAAGGGCTCCTCAAGCCTGGCGGGACGATCATAGAGCCGACATCCGGAAACACAGGTACCGGGCTCGCGATGGCCGCATGTGTCAAAGGCTACAAGATGATCTTCACGATGCCTGACAAGATGAGTGACGAGAAGCGAAGCCTCCTCCAAGCCTACGGAGCCCGCGTAGTGGTGACTCCAACTGACGTCTCACCGAGTTCGCCTGAGCACTACATCAAGGTAGCCGAGCGACTTGCCAAGGAAACGCCGAACTCCTTCATGCCCAATCAATACGTGAACACAGCGAACCCCATGGCCCACTACCAGACGACCGGGCCGGAGATATGGCGGCAGACGAGGGGAAAACTGGACATTTTCGTCTGCGGAATGGGGACAGGTGGTACCATCAGCGGGACTGGACGATTCTTGAAAGAGAAGAAGAAAACAATCAAAGTAGTCGGGGTCGATCCTGAAGGGTCAATATTCTTCTCGCGCTATCACGGAACGAAGGAAGAACCCCACCAGTATCAAGTGGAAGGGATCGGAGAGGACTTTATGCCCAAGACCATGGATATGAAAGTCATAGACGATGTTATCGCTGTCTCAGACCGGGATGCGTTCCATTTCGCGCGACGTCTCGCAAGGGAAGAGGGAATACTCATAGGGGGATCCGGGGGGGCAGCAGTCTTCGCCGCTTTGAGGGTCGCAGAAGCTCTGAGTAAAGAGCAGACGGTTGTCACTCTCCTGCCTGATAGCGGGCGTAACTATCTCAGCAAAATCTTCTCTGACCAGTGGATGAAAGAACAGGGCTTCCCGTAGTGGAAGGTCGAGGGCATGCGAGATAGAGACGTGATGAATCTACTCGACCAACTCGAACTGTACACACTAGATGCTGCCCGGAGGGAGAAGTCTCAGGAAGACTACTGGCTTTTCGTCTACAAAAGCATGAAGAGCGGACTCCTAATGACGAAGAACATGGAGAAACACCTGCGGTACAAACTGAAGGGTCTAGGCGTTCAAGTCTAGTGAAGAGAGCCTAACTCGAACATGGGATCTCGGCGAGGATAAGGAGATAACCAAGGCTTCGATAAGGTTGCGACTATGACAGTTGTAACGGTGGAGAAAGACATGAGACCCTGCGAGGCATTATGCCCCAAGCACGGGGTCCAGTGCAAGCTGAAAATGTTTGAACAGGACGCCTTCCCAATGCATGCTCACATGATTGATCAGAAGATGTGCACCTGGAAAAAATAGCCCTCTTATGCGCGTCGAGCCAAGGAACCTCTCAGTCTTAGGACGAGAACTGTTCCCGCAATCACAACGGCCATTATCCCTGCGATAATGACATAGAAGATCGGGCCTGCGAAGCCCAGAACCATGGAGGTGGGCGCGGCTGGCGACACAGCAGCGACGTGCACATTGACGGTTGCATTGTGCAGATTGGTCCCACCAGTGGCCCTGATAGTGATTGCGTAATCGCCAGCTCTGTTGCTGTTGCATGTCAGAGTGCTTGTTCCCGAGGATTGGATGCTGGTGGGACTGAGGCTGCATGAGATACCCGCTGGGGCTGCGACTGCAAGTGTGACGGCACCTGCGAATCCACTGCTGGGAGTAATGATTATTCTGGTCATGCCCGGATTGCCCGCTTCAATATTGATGGAGCCGGAGCCGGCAGAGATTTCG
>VBBB01000038.1:5234-8187 GCA_005882955.1 Candidatus Bathyarchaeota archaeon
AGTCTCCGGGCGCGGAGGCGCTGAAACTGGCCGTCATCGTTCCTGACCCGAGAACCAGACGTGGAGGACTTAGGGATACCGATAGCCCGGTGCTTGGATAGACGGTTGCTGTGAGGTTCACTTCGGATTGGAATCCTCCGTGAGGAGTCACGGTTACGTTTGAGGTTGCCGTAGTGTCGGCGGTCAAGCTCACTGAACTAACGGCCGCGATTGTAAAGTCGGCAGCAACCGAGGTCGTGAATGTGAATGTGACCGTGGCATTATGTCTAATTCCACTTGAAGTTCCGAGGATTGTTACATTGTAGACTCCCCGTACACTGGAACTGCATGAGACCGTCGCCTGACCCGAACTGTTTGGGATTGTGGCTGGTACAATGGGTGTGCATGAGAGATCTGCCGGAAGAGGGAGGTCTGAGAGAGCTACGGTCAGTAGTTCCATTAGCTGGAACAATACTTGGATGATTGGCTCCGAGCGTAAAGTCTGGAATCGGAATCGAGTTGAATGTCCGAGGGGTTGCTCCAAGTGATTCGGAGCCTTGTTCTGACACTATTAGGGAGACTGCCAAGCTGAGCACGAATAATAGCAACAGAACCTTGCTACTGCTCGGAGAGCGACTCACAGATTTCCCGAACATTCCTAGCAAATTGCGCCAAAGACACGATGGCAAGACGGTCCGGCGACCTTTTTTCTTGAGGAATGTAGGCTTTGCTAAGAAAAGCGCCATCCGCACAGATCGTGGCTTTGGGTCAGATGACGCGATGATTGATGTGGATACTTCTAGAAGCCTACTGCGTAGAAGGCTCATTCTTGGGCGAGGTCTTCCTGATGTTGGCCGTAGCAGACACTTCTCTTGTCTCAGTGTTCTCAACAACCAGGAACCATTTTCCGTTCAGGGGAGCCTTGAACTCTAGCGTTGCCTTCTCAATATCTTCCTCGCCTGTCTCGCTCCAGAATTCCTCTCCAAGATCTAGACTAGTCAAGTTGTCGTCGTCTAGAATGTAGAAGTTAACTCGGCCGCTCGCGGTCACATCACACGTAATCGACTTGCCCTGATCTAACTGCAGGTCGAAGCTGACATAGTCGCCCTTCTCTATTACTGTCGGTTTGCCGAGCTCTGGTTCCAATGGGACTGGCGTTGGTGGGCTTAGAATAGAAGAGGCCGCTTTCGGTGGAATCGGTTTGAGCATAGCCTGGTTTGGAGTGTTGGGTTTCGCTGGAATGGACTTGGCGGGGCTGATAGCTCCGGGAATAGTCTTCGGTGGTGTGATCTTCGGGATCATGGCTTTTTGAAAGTCTGACTTTAGTTGTGACGGGGATTTTGAAGATTCATGTTTTGGAAGAGGTTTCAACTCGGGTCTTGCCGGTACTTGATTGGGTCTTGCGGTCTGTTTATCTTGCGTCCTTTCACGAGAATATTTTGACTCTGCTGGTCCCAGATGGTTTGCGGGTTTCTTTGTCTGTGAGCGGTCCGCTCTGCTTAGAGGATTGCCGAGAGGTAATAGTGTAGTGATTGAGAGAGTGGCGAGTATTAGCAGTCCTGCAATGGTCCAGGAGAGGGCTTGGAGTAGAGCGACTATCGTAAGGAGTATGCTAGCAAGGTTTCCGAGTAGCATTACTGGCTTAGAGGCCAACTTGAGCTCGTCCGCCTTAGGATCGAATTTCCCCGTAGCCGGCTCAAAACATGACTGTAACGGTCGGGAGCCGGCCGCGGTGGGCGGGCGTCGTCTACCTGCTTTGGTTCTTCGTGTAGTAGATTAGGGCTCGATTCTTGCTCTGTTCCAATTGCATTAGGAACCAAGCATCAGTGTTGGCGCGTCCCGCCCACGAGATCAAGCGAATGCTTCGAGGCTTCGTCCTCCTATCCTTTCTTGCAACCCTTACGGCGCCAACTGCACCGATAAGACCCGAGAACGCTTCTTGGATTCCGCGAGTTATTCTCGCCCAATCTTCACGTGCTTCCATTTTCTTTTTCACCGAGAGACAATGTTCCATTGGATCGGATTATCTTTGAGCAAGCGAGCGCCGGCATCAGTTTGAGCGGCACAGTACGGTACTGTCTAGCTGGCGTACGCCGGTACACGCCTTATATCATCCCCGCGGGACCCCTCATTCGTATAACACATGTTCGAGCTATTCCTACGCGTTCAGCCTGACGAGAGAAACGAGGATCCTCACAATCGTCTAAGCAAGAAATTCCCCGGAGCTAGGATTGCGCTGTGGTGCAATGATCATACTGACATTCTAGAAATTGAGTCTGATGGCCTGGACTCTTTTCAGGAGATGCAGAAAGAACTCGTCTACTATTCCAAGGAGTATCAGAGTAAGATCATTGCGAAGACACTTTGCCAGGACAAGTTTCAGATGGTCGTCCGCACCTGCATCTGCGGTGTCGGACAGGGAACTTCTGTAGGTTCAATTGTCCGAGCGAACAATTTCCTCCAGATGCCTCCACCAGTATTCTTCGGAGGATGGGAGTATCACCGCTTGGTAGGTTTCGAGGACAACGATGTGAGGGGCCTGCTCAAAGGCTTGGACAAGGTGGGGAAGACGGAGGTCTTGCACAAGGGATCTGCTGAAGGCATGACCGACGACGCTTTCCTACTGTCACTAAGCAGTCTGTTCGGGAATTTGACTGAGAAGCAGATGAAGGCGCTTTTGGCTGCGATCGAGGGAGGATACTACGAGATTCCGAAACGGACAACCGCGGATGAATTGGCTGGCAAGCTGGGAACGCCACGCAGCACGCTTGAGGAGCATATTCGGAAGGCGGAGAGCAAGATTGTCTTGGCGATGGCGCCGTACATGATGATGTATGCCCGGGTGCCGGACTCTCCGTTTACAAGCAAGACTCGGGCTGCGACGGACCCCGTTGGAACGAGATTCCTAAAGCAGCTCGCGGTCCAGACAGCGGCGAAAACGAGAAACAACTGAGACTAGGCACCGTCACTACTC
>VBBB01000117.1:0-573 GCA_005882955.1 Candidatus Bathyarchaeota archaeon
GTGCCCCACGGTTCGATTCCCCGAGCGTATTCGCGGCCTTACTCGACATACGGAAGGGCGGAAAATTCCAGTTATCCCCTACTGAGAAATTCACTACAAAGCAGAGTTACGAGGGGGACACGAACGTGCTCTCCACTATTTTCGAATCTAAGCAGGCAAAGATCAAGCTGACGGACTTCATGCCCTGTTTCATGGAGAAAGGTGAGGCGAAGGGATTCCAGGAACTTCACCGAATTGTCGACTGCGTCGAAGGCGAAGCTGGACTTCAAATCATTTTCCAGCCCCGACTAGACTACGCTCGAGGAAATACGACACTACTGGAGACTGCAGAGGGATGCACAGCGAAAAATCGGGGACTTCAAGTCAATCTCGCCTCATCAGTGAAGCTGCGTGTTGCGGACAGCGATATTCTGACTAATGAGTTCAGATTATCGAAGGGTCAGAGGGTTGTCTTCGTTCTCAAGTGGGGGAAAAAACCGGCAGTCCCCGCAACACGATATGAGACTAGCAAGAAGCTTTCCAAAACTCTGTCCTACTGGAAACGCTGGGTTGGGCATGTAAAATACCAAGGAC
>VBBB01000117.1:579-2371 GCA_005882955.1 Candidatus Bathyarchaeota archaeon
CAGATCCTGTCTAGTCCTGAAGCTATTGCAGTATGCTCCAACGGGAGCAATGGTGGCAGCAGTCACGACCTCTCTCCCCGAGAGTATTGGCACTCTGAGAAACTGGGACTATCGATACTCTTGGATCAGGGACAATGCGCTTTCGGTTCTTGCTCTTAGTGAGGCAGGAGCGAGCAGAGAGGCTTTGGACTATGCAAGATGGCTCATCAATCTCCGTAGACACTCAAAGGAGAAATTGCAGATTATGATGGGCATCGGTGGCGAGAGGGAAATACCTGAGACCACCCTCGACCACCTAGAAGGGTATCGACGGTCAAGCCCGGTCCGCGTTGGCAATGCAGCTTCAAAGCAGCTGCAGCTAGACGTGTATGGAATCCTGGCAGACTACGTCTACTTTCTCCACACATTGGGATGGACGACTGGTCAGGTCTACGAAAACCTCGTCAGGTATTCAGCGGACCGGGCGATGAAAGAATGGCAGAGCCCTGATAGTGGAATATGGGAGATACGGGAGCCAAAGACGTTCGTAGAGTCGACGATGTGGTGCTATGTCGCTCTCGACCGGGCGAGCAAGATGGCTCGAGAGCTCGGGTATGACGAGGACTGGCAGAGATGGGCACCAGTTAGAAAGAAGATCAAGAGCCACATCCTCTCCGAGGGATGGTCTGAGAAGAAGAAGGCTTTCGCCATGGTTTTTGGAGGAGAAGACTTGGACGCCGCGAATCTTCTCATGCCCCTAGTCGGGTTTCTTCCGGCAAAGGATCCGAAGATGAGCGCAACCATCCAAAGGATTCGGGAAGAATTGTCTGAAGACGATCTGATTTACAGATACAAAGTAGACGACGGCCAGCTAGGAAAAGAGGGCACCTTCACAGTCTGCAGTTTCTGGATGGTCGACTGTCTGACAAGACTGGGAAAGCTTCGGGAGGCGGAGGGACTGCTGAACCAGTTGACGAAGCGAAGTAATCATCTTGGACTGTACTCGGAAGAGATTGACCCAAAGACTGGCGAGGCTCTGGGGAATTTTCCTCAGGCCTACACTCACATGGGACTCATAACCGCGAGCGTACATCTCGAAGAAGCGCGGCGGAAGAGCGGACTGATCCGATATGCCAAAGCGATATCGAACAAGATCAGCGGCCGATGATTAAGCAGGGCGGCCTCATACATCTCAGAGAGTTCCCCTAAAGATGTATGACGTTTAGTTTACGGAGGAACTTGGCGATCATTGCCAAGATCGCACGATCACGGGGGCCTCCCTCAGCCAAGCGGACAGTCGAAGTAAGAATTTGTCCAATCTGATCTCAAGGGGATCCCCCCAAGAGGGGGGCTGCATTGTTGATTGTTCTGATTCAGGCTTTGTTTTAGGTTTTGGGGCTGTTTTGAATCTAGAAGGCGCATTTTTCAGGGTCCGGAAACGAGCAGGAGCCGCAAGGAAAACGAGCAATTAAGGTACGTTGACCGTCTTTGTAAGATCAGTCAGTAGTTGAATAACGTCACGATGATTTTTCAGGTTGAATTTCGCGTAGGATTTTGAGAGTCCTACTTTGATCGAATAGGATTTTTCGGGAAGGACTTTGAAGAGTTCTTCGTCCGCCAGATCGTCGCCCACGGCCAGAACGAAGTCGAATGTCTTCTCGGAAAGGAGTAGCTTCGCAGCCATTCCCTTGTCGATCCCGACGTTTCTCACCTCGATCGACTTGCTATCTTGCAACACTTGGACCTCAGTGTTCTCAGTGAAATATCCTAGCTCATCCGCAAGCTCTTTCGACCGTACAGAGGCCAGTTCCGG
>VBBB01000118.1 GCA_005882955.1 Candidatus Bathyarchaeota archaeon
TGAGCAGGCGACGGTACCGGTCGTTGTCGACGCGGGTTTAGGAGCGCCAAGTCAGGCCGCTGAAGCGATGGAAATGGGCGCGGACGCAGTTTTGGTGAATACCGCGATCGCGATCGCGTCTGATCCCATCCGCATGGCGCAATCGTTCAAAAAGGCGATCGAGGCCGGCCGTGAAGCGCACGAAATCGGTTTGGGCGAAAAGCAATGGACGGCTTCGTCGACGAGTCCACTGACTGCATTTTTCTCGAGTCAGGCGCAGTCCGGCTGAAAAAACTTGGGCGCAACAATTCTATTTGCCCCGGGTTCAAACGTGGAGATAGTCATGCCCCCCAACAGCCCCCGCGGCATTAAACTAGCTGCTTTCTTTCCATCAACCCCCATGTTCTTGTCCGAGCTAAGCCGGATTCGGCGCAGTTTGCCTATTCGCTGATCTAGAACCAGATCACAATGCGGAAACATCCTCATTCCCAATTCCGGCGTTCTAGTCCACGCGTTTTCGCAGCCATCGGCCTTTGTTTAGTTGGCGCATGGTTGGCGATGTTAAGTCTGGCGGCGCCAATGCCAGCTTCGTTTCAACCGGAGATAAGAGAAGGCGAGCGAGTGCGTCCGTCCGAATTTCGGGGCGATGTCAGGAACCTACCGAAGGACGTCTCTTCGGCGCAGAGGAACACATTCAGTCGGCGCCCGCTTGAGCATGATCTTCCAGTGCCAGCGACCAAGCAAGTTTTGCCTGGAGTGCAACCGACGACAGCGTCAACAACGGGGACGTCCACTCAGACGGTCCAGGGGCCATTGGCTCCAATGCCAGGTCCATCGACATCGTTCAACGGCATGAACTACAACGCAAATGGAGCCGGTCACCCGCCTGACACTGTCGGAGACGTGGGACCGAACCATTTCGTCCAAGCTGTTAATACGTCGGTAGGAATTTATGACAAAGCAACCGGCGCCGCTCTCGCAACTTTTACTTTCGACGGCTTATGGTCAGGTGCTGGAACGGGAACACCATGCGATACAGATCACGGTGGCGACCCGACTGTGATCTACGATCCACAGCACGATCGGTTTATTGTCGCCGATTTTTCGTGGGCTGACATTCAAAACGGTCCTTACTACGAGTGCATCGCGGTTTCAAAAACGAGTAATCCGGTCAGTGGAGGTTGGTGGCGGTATGCGTTCAGGGCAGACGACGCAGCCCATCCGTGGTTTCCGGATTATCCCAAGATGGGCATCTGGCCGGACGGTCTCTACATGACGACGAACATGTTCGACTGCCTAGATAGTGCCTGTAATAGCGCCCACTATAGAGAGGCGCGGGCGTATGCATTGAACATTGACGATCTTGTAAATGGAGCGACGCTCCGGAGCGTAGTAGCCGACACGAATTCCTCTCGTTTCAGTCTGCTCCCCAGTAATTACCGCGGTGCTGCTCCTCCTGCAGGACGAGAAAATTTGATGGTGGCAGAATCTGGAACCTTATACGCGTGGGAAGTTTACAAGTTCCACGTCGATTATGCAGTTCCATCTAATTCTACATTCACTGGACCCGTGAACGTATCTCAGACCTCTTACATCGGCGCGGCCGACCCAGTACCCGAGCCTTCTGGTAATGATACCGACACCCTGGCTGATAGGGCGATGATGCAGAATCAGTATCGAAACATCGGAGGCGTCGAGTCGCTTTGGGTCAATCACACGACCGGAACGCCGACCGGATCAACTCCGACGGGGATCCAATGGGCCCAGATCAATGTTACTGGCGGCACGATTAACACCACGCCGGTCCAACAGCAGATATTTAATAACGGCCCGGACGGTCTTAACCGCTTTATGGGATCGTTGGCCGTTGATCGTGTCGGGAATATGGCTGTCGGCTACACCGCTTCGAGTTCGACCGTCGCGCCGGACATTCGATATGCTGGCCGGCTATCCGCGGATCCGGCCAACACCTTGCCCCAAACGGAGGTAACGATGCTGCCATCTGTCACGCGCAGCGTGCAGTTCGGTAGCTGCGGTTCGTCCACTTGCACCAGATGGGGCGACTACAGTGCGATGAGTGTTGATCCGGTAGACGACTGCACTTTTTGGTACACAAACATGTACGTTCCGGTTAAGGGGTTAAATTGGGTAACCCGCATCGGTTCGTTCAAGTTTCCGACATGCTCAGCCGGCCCAACTCCGACTCCAACTCCTAACTCTTCCAGCGTCACCTTCCAATGGAGCGCGGGCAGCGCTACAGCATACGGACTAACTCTTGGCAGTTCCCCGGGCAGCCTCGACATTTACGCGTCGAGCCAACTACAAGTGCTTTCGAAAACGGTAAACAATATTCCTACCGACGGGCGCACCGTTTACGTGAGACTGTATTCCCAAGTTAATGGTTCCTGGGTATCGAATGGCTATACGTATAAAGCATTCAATCCCTCGGCTACTCCGACTCCTACGCCGACTCCTGTTCCTACGCCCACGCCGACCGCTACTCCAACTCCGACACCAACCGCTACGCCGACGCCGACAGCCACTCCAACGCCCACGGCAACTCCAACGGCGACACCCACACCGACGCCCACACCGACAGCCGCTCCAACGCCAACAGCCACTCCGACTCCGGGGCCGACCGTTGCTACGCCGTTTATCTCACCGAACGGCGGTACATTTTCGCAAAAAGTTACCGTGCATGTTTTCTGCAGTACTTCTGGAGCAACAATTTACTACACGACAAACGGAAGCACCCCCACCACCAGTTCGTCTGTTTATCCAACCGAAGGCATCCTTCTGTCAGGCGCGGGGACTAAGACGGTCAAAGCAATCGGAGTAAAGGGCGGCTTGAGTAATAGCGCGGTCGCGACGGCGACCTTCAACATTACGCCTTAGTCGAGTCGGCGCGCGTACTTGCGTCGTTGTAGAATTCAATTTGCCGTCCGCCAAGGTGGCGGACTACGCGCCAACCGTTTTCTGCTGCCATCGCCCGAAGATCCTGATCCGATATTGATCGCAAAATCCGGAGTTCCGCCGGATGGATAATGAAAATCTCCGGCTTAGTCGCGAGTCTGGCTGCGATCTTGGTCGTTAAGCCCGCGAGACCATCAATCTTTCCCATAAACGGATCTGCGGACATTTTGTCGTGATTTTTTCCAACCCTCAGTAGGACTAGGCCACTCTGGAGCTGGCTTTGATTTGCGATTTAATCTTTCGCGCAATGCGAGATGCGCTTTTCGCCCGGGAGAGGGTCCGCGCACATTCGGTTTTTTCATGTCGATCTTGGCCAGATTGTCGATCCGCCATCGCATTAGCGCAATTGGCGCGGGCGAGCTTCATCGGCTAAATTTTGTCGATGTTTTCAGAAACTATTGAGTTACGCGGCCACATCATCGATTCGCTCACCTTGCCAAAGGTGTTGGATCAGATCGTGACCCGCGGCGCCACTTTCAACATCGTCGAA
>VBBB01000039.1:0-2781 GCA_005882955.1 Candidatus Bathyarchaeota archaeon
GTGCGATAGGACAGCTGGAAGAGAGAGGAGAGCGATGAAAGTTGCAACGAAGAGAATTGATCTTCTTCTGCTGCTGTTCTGCATGATTTTTCGAACGCCATACGTTGGGATACGAATATAACGCATCTTCCGTACAGCAATATTATCGTTGTTCGATATTCTCGGATTCCAACATATCTCGGAAACTAAGTTTGACGTCGCATAGAGGAGATCATTCACAATAGTTGAGTTTCTACCACTATTGTTCGAAAAGCTTCTTCGAACAAGTGAGACGAGTAACGGTGCGGCGAAACCGAACTATTCCTTCAACCTCCTATGAGCAGCCCCTCAAGCCTCTCGCCCTTTCTCAATGGCTACAACAAGGGTTGCTCCGAAGATTACCAAAATGGGCGTTTTGCCTTCGAACGAAGCTGGAGGAGCATCTCTCTCTGGAATTGAAGATGAAAATGGACCGGGCCTCCTCTCTCTCTTTTGTCAGAATTTGGCGGTCGAATCACAACCTGAATAATGGCGACATCAAACCCCTACGTGCTCTTCCCCAATGCAATTGGACCTGACGACAACCGAGACAATTCGCAACTCTCTAGTCTATGCCAGCGAAGAGATGGGGATAGCCCTTCGGAACTCCGCCTACTCGCCGAATATCCGGGAACGAATGGACCACTCTGCCGCCATCTTCGACGATGAAGTTCGACTCCTAGCTCAAGCAGAACACATCCCCGTACATCTCGGCTCACTACCATGGGGACTTGCCAAGACCCTCGAGTATTGCGATCGAGAAGGCATCGATCTAGAGGAATTCTCGATGATAATGGTGAACAATCCATACCTAGCTGGGACACATCTCAACGATGTAACCGTCATCCGACCAATCTACTCCTCTAACACACTCGTCGCCTACACAGCCAACAAGGCTCATCACGCGGATGTTGGCGGAAAAGTCCCGGGCAGCATCTCTATAGACGCTAAGAGCCTCTTCGAGGAAGGCGTCGTAATAGACCCGAGATATCTCATCCGGAAAAACAGGTTCGTCAGCAGTGCGGTAACCGCTCTCTCTTCCAAATCCCGAACTTCAAAGGAGAGGATGGGCGATCTCAAGGCTCAGACAGCGGCGAACATCACAGGCGAGAGGAGAGTCCTCGAACTTGTCAGCAAGCATGGGCGCAAGTTGTTCCGGCAGGCATGCGCAGAGTTGCTGAGAAAGACAGAGCAACTAATGAGGCTGAGGATTTCCACGATACCCTCCGGCACCTACCAAGCCCAGGACTATCTAGAAGATCCTGACGGACACGATATTCGACTCCAAGTCACACTCACAATCTCGGAGGAACGCTTGAAAGTGGACTACACGGGAACCGATAATCAAGTCTCGAATCCTCTCAATGCAGTTTACGGCGTAACCCTCTCAGGAGTATACTACGTTACCCGGACATTAACAGGAGACGACGTTCCTGCGAACCACGGAGCCTTTGCACCCATTACAGTCCACGCCCCCGAGGGCACAATCCTCAATCCAACATTTCCCCACCCTGTAGCAGGCGGGAATGTCGAGACAAGCCAGCGGAACGCGGACCTCCTTTATCGGGCATTCTCAAGAGCCATCCCTGACAAAGTCCCAGCCGACTCGGGCGGGTCTATGAACAACGTCATGATGGGCGGAACCTACAAGGGACGAGACTGGGCTTTCTACGAAACCATAGGCGTAGGCCTCGGCGCAAGAACCGACGCGGACGGCATAGACGGTATCCAAGCGAACATGACCAACACAATGAACACACCAATCGAAGAAGTAGAACGATCATTCCCCCTACTCATCAAAAAATACGAGCTGAGACCCAACAGCTCCGGACGCGGGCGGCACCGCGGGGGCACTGGAATCATCAGATCGTACCAAGGTTTAACCGACAATATTACCGTAACAGTTCTTGCGGACAGAGGAAGAAACGGGCCACGAGGGCTCTTCGGAGGAGGACGGGGTGCACAGACTGAGGTCAACCTCTACAAGAGGGCGAGAGGAAAGACTCAGAAAATGAGAGTGCCGGTGAAGGTTACACTCGTTCTCCAGAAGGGAGACGTGATTGAAATCAGGACCGCAGGCGGAGGGGGATATGGAAAGGCTGGGACGCGCGAAAAGTCCAGAATCAAGGCCGATATAGAAAACGAACTCGTCAGTCCCCGGTTAATACTCGAGACGTGTTGAATGCCGGAGAGGAATCTCAACCTTCGACAACCAACTGACTTATAGCGGTCAAAACCCTTCCGTGTGGGCGGTAGAGTTGGCAGCGATTTCGAAAATCGTTGCTGAGCACAAATTCGCAACCGCAGTGGCGCTCACAGTCCTGGCCATTCTTACGACTTTCTCAGCACTGATTTTCCTTCATTATCCGGCCCAAGGAGGCTGGACCGTTATCAAGGGTGTGAAGACTGTCTCGGACGGTCGACTATCGACTACTATCGATAACTATTCCTATGTAACCGGTGCACAGTTGGGGCCGGGGTGGAGCGGGGAAGGGATTTTTCTATTAGCTTATGTCAAGGTCAGTAACGTTGGGAACGGCAACGCCTCTGTTGGATCCTTCTTCGTTAATGTCATGATCGGACGGGTTAACGTCGGAAACACCAACACCATTGGCGGCAGCACACTATCGGGAAGGTTTCCGTTCTCACTCAGCAAATCTTATGGCGGCTTAAACCTAGCGCCAAGTGAACAAGCAACGGGTTGGATAGCCTTCTACCTCCCGAACGTTTCAGGTAGCGATATCCCGAGTCTGAACTTTGTCT
>VBBB01000039.1:2821-9110 GCA_005882955.1 Candidatus Bathyarchaeota archaeon
CACCGTTCGAGGATTTGAAGATAGAATTTGTGATAACTCCCTAACGTATCCCCTGAACCCTGACAAATGTCAGATGATGGACTCTCCGGTTAGTTAGATTCCTCAAAGGGAATACTTTGGGGAGACTGAGTCTGATAATCGGTTCCCGCTCAGCCCTGGATTGAATTCGCCCGACACGCATGCGAATGAGACACAAGATGTCGAGCACAGTGTCCCATTGGGGCAATCTCGGGAGAACGTGAGGCCAACTGCCATGCTATGCGACTGCTGAATGCTATAGAGTAGAACGTCGGGCTTATGTAATGCAACAATGACAGTCTATACGGATATCCACGTGATCTGATGTCGGACAAGCGGTTTGTCCAACAGTCCGGTATCGATGCCTTCAACGGTAACGAGCTAATAGTCAAAGGCGCACTGGAAAGCCAGGTCGGCCTCATGGCCGGCTACCCTGGGTCCCCAGTGGCAGAAATCTTCACGATTCTGGAGGAGAACGCGGATATTCTCCGCGAGGTTGGACTCTGGGGCGAAATGACCAACGACGAGTCCCAGGGCGCAGCCGCCCTCAACGGAGCGATGGATGTTGGCGTCAATGCGATAGCCGTCATGAAGAGCGTAGGACTGAACGTCGCGGCAGACCCAATCAACATAATCAACTACAGTGACAAGTACGGCCTGAGCGGAAAGAAAGGCGGAGCAGTCGTCGTCTGCGGTGACGACCCACATGCCTCCAGTACGCAAGTAGCCGGCGATAGTCGCGCTTTGATGGAGCATCTCAAGATGCCCATCATCGAACCCAGCAACCCACAAGAGATCAAGGACTGGATCGGCGAAGCACTCAAGCTCTCAGCTTACTCGAACTTAGTCGTTGGATATCTCATCACTACCTATCTTGCTGAGGGCGGGGGAAACGTAAAGATCTACGAGAACAAATCTCCTGAGATCAGCTTCAAACATCCTATCACCATAGACATTTCGAAAGTAGACATTAAGCGAAAGGTCAGCATCCCACCCAACACGTGGGACCTAGAGAAGGAGATAATTCGCGACCGCTTTCCAAGAGTCCACGAATATGTCCGACAGAACCACCTAAACAAAATCCTCTATTCCAACGGCAAGAAGCATAACATCGGCTTCGTCGCCGCAGGAATCTCCTACAGCTACTTGGAGCAAGCCCTCTGGGAACTTGGCTGCGACGAACAATTCCCCATCCTCAAACTTTCCATCACATTCCCGCTGGACCCGGAGGTAGTCGACGAGTTCTCGAAACTGGTCGACAACATAGTTGTCGTCGAAGAGAAAGGTCCTATCATTGAGGACCAGATCAAAACAATTCTCACAGACCTCGTCCAAGACGGGAAGATCAAGAAGGAACCCAGTGTCTGGGGCAAGATATTCCCCAAAGACGAGGACGGCTTCCCTGAAGAGAGTGGACTAACACCCTCAATGGTCATCGAAAGACTCGGAGGCCTGATTCTTGAAATAGGAGACCCCTCTGCAAAATACGATGAGAAGAAGATTCACAGCGAATTGGACCTTCTCACCGAGATCAAAGCCTACGGGGTACTAGTTCCACCGCGGTCCCCCGGTTTCTGCGCCGGCTGCCCGCATAGAGAGACGCTCAGTACGGTGCACTCGATGAGGGACCAGCCTGAGCACAAAGACATCTTCGCCCACGGGGATATTGGATGCTACTCCATGAGCTTCCTCCCACCCTTCGGCGAGATGCACAACCTGACCGCGATGTCGCTCGGCGGTGCAGCGGGCAGTGGGATGGATCCGTTCGTCACCAACAAGCAGTACGCGCTGATGGGTGATTCAACTTTCTTCTGGAGAGGCATGACCGCTATCTCGAACAGCATCAAAGAAGGCCAGGACATTCTCTACATCATCCTCGAAAACAAGAACACGGCCATGACCGGACACCAACCAACTCCCGAGTCAGGACACAACATCATGGGCGACAAGACCACCGCCCAAGACATCGAGAGCATTGTCCGGGCAATGGGCCAAGACCAGATCTACGTCCGGAAGATGCCCCCGTCCAACCGGGAGAAGTACATGAAAGAACTCGACAAGGCCTTTAGCATGCCCGGCACCAAAGTGGTCATCGCTGACAAGGAATGCGGCATAACCTTCCACAAGAGAAAACGCGCCGAGAGAAACAAGATCATCGACAAACAAGGTTACATCCCACGAGAAACCTTCATCAACATATCCCAGGAAGTATGCGAAAACTGTCGCGAATGCACCAAGAATACGGGCTGTCCTGGACTAACAATAATCGACACTGATTATGGAGAGAAGATCGGAATCGACCAGTCAACCTGCGTCTCAGATACTTACTGCACGAAGATTATGGCCTGCCCGTCCTTCGAGAAAGTAATAGTCACAAGAAATAAGCCGCCAATTCCCCGCGTCAAGAAGATCTCCTTAGACAATATTCCAGCACCCACTCGACACGAATTCTCGGATACGTGGAGTGCGTTCATCAGCGGAGTCGGAGGCATGGGAGTCGGGGTCCTCTCCTCGACCCTGGCAAGAGCCGGGACGAAGGAGGGCTACACTGTCAAGTTCAACGACAAGAAGGGACTCGCGATAAGAAATGGCGCCGTCTCTGCCCATATCAACTACGCCAAAGGCAACGCGAAGATCAGCACCATCGTCCCTAACGGTAAAGCAGACCTGCTCCTCGGCCTCGACATGCTTGAAGCAGAGCGAAGCCTAGTCTACGCCAGCCGCGCACGGACAACCGCCGTTGTCAACAGTAGCGTCATCCCGACCATACCGATGCTCGCTGGAATGATGAACTACCCAACCGACGTGGAAGATAATATTCGGAAGCACACCAACTCTGACGAGTATCTCAGCGGAAGAATCGGGGAGATTTCGGAACTCTTCTATGGAAACAAGCTCTTCACGAACATAATCCTACTCGGAATGGCCTTTCAGAGAGGGCTCATACCCGTCAGCGAGAAAAACCTCCTCGAGGCGATAATGGAGACAGTCAGCTCCAGCCAGCGCGCGCGGAACTCAGAGGCCTTCGAGTTGGGACGAAAATTCGCAGCGGAACCCGAATACTTGGAATTCAAGAACATAGTAGCCGACGACAAGACACTCCGACTGTTCGGCGCGAAAGAATCATACATGGAACTCCTGGCCCGGAAGTCCGAAACCATAGCTCACTCTTATTGGATGTGGTGGAAGGGTGAACACGGCGCCGAAGAATATCGGACCATGGTGGAAGACACTGTCGCAAAAATGAATATGGACGAGGAGACGAACCGAAACCTCGCGCGACGCGTCTATGATATGGTCATGTGGGGAGGCTTGGACTACGCAAAAGGATACGTGGACCGTGTCCTGGAAGTATTTGCGGCTGACCGGCCGGAGAAGAACTACGCGGCCACTAAAGCTGCGATATTGAATCTTGCCAAGGTCAGGCTCATCAAAGACGAGATCTACACACCGCTTCTTCTGACCGACGATGAGAAACTGGAGAGAGACAAGGTCCGTTACAATATCGACGAGGAGAACGGCGACAGAATCACTTACGAGCATATCAACCGTCCAGAGTTCGAAGTCTTCGGAAGACAGCTGAGGTTCAACCTGCCCCAGTGGCTCGCTCACAACTGGCTCATGAACATATTCAAACACGCCAAGTTCATCCGTGGCATTCTCACACGCTGGGGATGGCACAAGAAAGAACTCGGATTCCGCGACTGGTACAACGACCAAGTCATCGGATTCTTCCTACAGACCGCGCCCACAAACTATGAACTCGCCCTTCGCGCCCTACGCGTCATCAACGACCCCTACCGGCCCAATGAGTTCGCGGTCACGGGCTTCAGAGAGGTCATCTATCCGAAGATGGATAAGGCAAGAAAAGACTTCGAGCAACTGATAGGATCAAGTCCGCCGCTTCCAGAGATTCCGGTACTCGCCTCCTAGCAAGAACATAGCCAGAACTACTCGGAATTTTCAGACCCTAGATGGTTCTTCGTTCCACGCGAGTTTGCTAATGACGGTCGACCGTCGGGGTATCGGTTATATCATGGTCAAGTCCACTAGCTCTAACTGCCCGGGGTAGCCGTTGACATTAGAGGACCGCCTTCGTAATCCACTAACCGAAGTTATGGGCCAGAGACAATACTCGCAGGCTGCCCTGTACCGCGCGGCAATCCGCGACACGCGATTCTCATCCGGTTTCGGGATGTATCCTCCCCATGTAGTCAAACCGAGGAGGTGGAGACCTGCCGCGTGGCTCGTCTTCAAGTTCGGTTTCGTAGGGGGATTGGGGCTATTTCTCAACGTATACATCATGTATGTTCTGACCCAGATCACAGCCCTGACTAGCTTACTCGCAGGCTTTCTGGGAGGCTCTTCCTACCTTGTGTACGCGATCATCAGCAGTCAAGCGGCGGTCTTGGTCAACTTCCTCATGAACGATGCTCTGGTCTTCAGGGGAAGAGTGAGGGCGACTGGACTTATCCGAAGATTCACTTTCTTCAACTCTATCGCCTCGGCCGACCTTCTCCTAAGACTGCCCATATTATGGGGATTTACGACGTTTCTCTCTATCACACCACTGCTGTCGAATTTTGACAGCATCCTAGTAACATTTGCGGGGAGGTTCCTGATCAGCACGAAGAAGATCTGGCCGAAACAACACAGCTGACGCAACGCCCCATGCCGCTATCCTTCTCCGCCTCAAGACGTTTCACGCAATTGACTGAATCTCCAGGTTAGAGAAACCGTCCACTGCCGACTCGTAGATAATTAGCAAAACTGATACGTATAGGACTTCAATCATTCTTCGTCTTTGCTGTCTTACGCTCTCAAGAGAATCACCCGGTCCTGGAAGCTTTTCGCAGCTCTATCACTCGGCATGACACTAGCAGCTACCTTCTTCGGCGGCATCAACGTTGCAGCAGATACGGTCGGAAAACAAGCCCTAGACGCTCAGCTCGCCAATACTCCAGTCGACATGCAGCTACGCGACTTCTCAGTCGATGGAGGGAAGAGTCTAAACTCCTCTGTCCAGGGCCTCGTTTCGAATCTTCAGAAGATAGATGGCGTAGTATCCGCTGAACCTGTCGGAACGTCCAACCTGTTCATTCCTTTCAATGCTTCTTCTTCCATTATCGTTACTTCTTCCATTACCGTTACTGGAATCCAAGATGCCTCCGCATTGTATCAGCATATGACGCTAGTCTCTGGAAGCAGGACGCTTCACGCAAATGAGATGTTGATAAATTCGGACTCGCAGCAGGCCCAGAACTTCCCGGTCAACCGAAGGATCACGTACACGCTTTACACCAACTCTTCGAAGAAATACAACGTAACTCTAACGGTCGTAGGGTCGGTCAGCCTCGACACGGTAGCCGTTAACACTCTCGGCATCGGCTACTACTACCCGCCATTTCCAGGAAATCCAGGCCTAACAACACCCAACCAACAAGCAAGTATTCTCATCGTCAGTTGGGAACAGACATTTCTTCCGGTGCTGGCCAAGAATTACGACTCTTTTTCGACTGGTAATTTTTCAAGATTCTACAGCATCTCGGCACAGGTGAATGTGTACTTAGACAGGGCCCGGCTCATAAGCCCCTTCGCGATAGAGAGTAGCATATCGACGATCCAGCAGATTGATGCTCGAATCTCAAACCTCGCATTGCAGTATGGATTCTCACCAAACGATAATCTTCTCGGCCAACTCCAAGCATTCTCCTCTACCATCTTCTCACTGAGACTAACTTTCACCGCGGTCTCTATCCCAGTATTCTTTATGGCCTGGTACGTCGGACGCACTGTCTCCCAGTCATCCTTCAACTTGCGACGCAAAGAGATCGGGCTGCTATTGACGAGAGGATTCACAAGAGGCCAACTGGTGCGCCACTTTATCACTGAAGGGCTCATGGTAGGCCTAGTCGCAGGACTGGCGGGGATCGCTCTCGCTTACGTTCTGAACCCCCTCTTCCTCCAGGTCCTAGGGAGTAGCTCTGGAGCAACCGCGATCCTAACCAGCGATACAGCCATAATCACAATAATCTTCACGCTAGTCCTCACACTCTTCGCAATTCTCGCTCCTGCTCGCCAGGCGGCGGCAATGGATCCAGCCCAAGCACTGAAGGGCTATGTCTACCTCGAGGAGACACGGCCCATCAGAAAGCGTGGCGCAATACTAGCCCTTACCCTAGGTGCTTACCAGCTAATCACGCTTGCAATCGGAATAAACTACATGAATATTGGCAGGTACGTTTACAATGCAAACTTTCTCCTAGTCCTA
>VBBB01000013.1:0-4989 GCA_005882955.1 Candidatus Bathyarchaeota archaeon
CTCGGACCGGGTTTGTGAATAGTTCGATTGATTCAAGCGACGGTCTGGCCTGGAGCCTTCACGAAATAGCTCGGCTAAGCGAGGTGAGTATCTTCTTGGAAGAGATTCCGGTCGCGCAAGAGGCGAAAGTATTCGCGGGAGAAAATGGTCTCGTCTCAGAAGAACTCGCGCTATTCGGGGGCGAAGAATACGAGCTCGTCCTAACAGTCAGGAAAGACCGATTTGAGAGTCTAAAACGAAGGATTCCTTCCCTTCAAAGAATCGGCACAGTGAAAAGTGGCTTGGGAGATGTGATTATGGATTACCACGGAAAGAATAGGAAAGTTGAGCCTCGGGGATATGAACACTTCACGTAGAGGATTCAACCCTAGGGCTCGAGAGTCCCTGAGCCCAAAAACTTAGGTTAGTCTAGCTTTATTAGAGCCCACTAAAACACTATCAATTGTGTTCTATCGACTGCACCGGGTAGGTGTTAGAGGATGACGGAACTACTAGAGGTCCCGCTACAGTACAAGTCCCGGAGCTTCATTCGTAACCTCGCCGTGTATTTTGGACCTGCTCTTGTTGTAAGTGTCGCCTACATGGACCCTCGAAACTACGGAACAGACATCGTAGGAGGATCATCCTTTGGTTATACTATGCTCTGGGTCGTCTGGCTCGCTGGCATTATGGCCATGCTTCTCCAATATCTTTCAGGAAAACTGGGAATCGCAACAGGGCATTCGCTGCCCGCTATGATACGACTCCACCTGAAGGAGCCTCGCTATGTTATTCCCTACTGGCTTGCATCGGAGGCGGCTGCCGCAATGACGGACCTTGCCGAGTTTCTAGGAACTGTCATAGCACTATACTTACTCTTCGGGGTTCCCCTGATCTACGGAACTTTTCTCTCGGTCTTGGATGTACTGTTGATACTTGGTATTACACGGGGGCGGGCTCGAAGGCTCGAATACGCGTTTCTGTTCTTCGTTTCAATCATTGGATTCGGATACCTGTACGAAATCTTCCTAACATCACCGAGTACGGTAGGGATTCTGAGAGGCTCAATCATACCAACTCTTAGCACGATTCCCGAACTCCTCCTTGCAGGAGTCATCGGGGCGACGGTCATGCCTCACGCCGTCTTCCTCCACTCTGCACTCACGAACGATAGAGTAACCGATCCGAGGGTGGAAGTGAAGAAGCAGGTATTGCGTCTTCATCAGGCAGAGAGGGTCATAATGTTCGCCTGGTTAATGCCGCGATAATGATAATGGCTGCCGCGGCATTTTATCCCAAGATATCCGTTCCGACGATAGACATCGCGTACAAAACACTCCTTCCCCTCTTCGGTCCTCCCGCTGCGGTGATCTTTGGAATCACCCTTCTATCATCAGGATTATCCTCGTCCACCACTGGGACATTGGCAGGACAAGCAATCATGGAAGGAATGCTCGGTAAGAAGGTCAATCCATGGATGAGGCGTCTCGTTACTAGATTCGTTAACACCATCCCTACTACTATCGCGATCCTTCTTGGATTGAACCCGCTCATTATCCTGGTCTACAGCCAAGTTGCCTTGAGCCTCCTGCTTCCTCTGCCTCTGGTTCCTCTCTGGTGGTTTACACGGAAGAGAGAACTGATGGGAGTGTTCACAAACCGGCGAATTACAACGATCTTAGCAGGAATCTTCGTTCTTCTCATAATCGGGCTGAACGTAATGCTCCTCTACTTCACTTTCACCGGTGCCTCGTAGAGCATCAAGAGACAAGGACATGGCTTCTGCAATTCCGACCGAAGCATAAGCCACAAGAAGCCTCCGCCTAGATGTTCTCGCAGTTTCCTTGACAAAGACTGCGGAGGTTTATAATGTTCCTCGGGGCACGGCCTATCTTACCAGCCAACAAATTTTCATCTACCTGACTTATTTCATATTCTACGTTCTTCTGACTCGCGTTCTCAACCCGACGGAGGTCGGCGAGTTTGCTATCCTTGCCTTGGTTCAGGCGATTCTCACAGGACTAATCTCCGGGTCATTGCCTCTCGCCGCTACCCGCTTCATATCGCGAAGTATTGTGACTGGAGATACTCAAGCTGCTGCGGGAGTGGCTAGGGTAACTCTGCGGCTGTCGCTTGCCCTGGCAGTACCTGTGGTGGCGCTTGCGATTCTCTTTTCACCATATCTCGGCAGATTCCTTCAGGGCGCAGCAGACCCTGCCAACCTACTCGTTGTTACCTTCATAGCTTCCCTTTTCTTAGATCTGATGCTTCTCTACACAGCATTCTTCATAGGTGTCGGGCGATACGCACAGACTCTCTATCAGAACGCCTTGTTCGTTCCCCTTAGCAGGGGACTCGGGCTAGCTCTAGCGTACTTTGGTTTCCGTGTCCTGGGAATAGTTTCAGGATGGGCAATCGGAGGAATTGCAACCGTTGTTCTATCCGTCTACCTTTGGCACGGCCAGCTTCCAAAAGTAGGGACGTTTCCCTTACGACCGATATTGGCCTTCAGCCTTCCTGTATTTGCCTCAGCCTTGATTACTCTGGGACAGCAGTGGGGCGACATGGGCATCATATACCTTCTACTAGGCGCAACCATACTTGGGCCCTACTACGTCGTGGTATCCAGCGTGAATTTTCTTTCCATCCTGTGGATGCCGGTGAATCAGGCGATTTATCCCGCTCTTTCGGCCGCTCACTCGATGGGTGATCCCAGGGAAGTTTCTGATAGATTAGCTACCGCTTTTAGACTGATCAATTTGACAGTCCTCCCGATTAGTACGGCCCTAGCGGCCATAACTCCAACTGCGCTCGGGGTTGTCTATCCTCGCCAATCCTACGGCGGCGAAGCGTTGACCCTTTCGATCCTATCCTTGTCGTCTATCTTCGTAGCCCAAGGAGTGCTTTTGATCACAACTTTGCAGGCTGTTGGTCATACTAGGCGATACTTGGTGGTCACTCTTGTATCGACTATCGCGTTTATGGGATTCGTGGGGTTTGCAGCTCTCTCGTTGGGGACTCTTTCCGGTGCCATCGGTCGGGCCTTACTTTCGATACTGATTGTGGCGCTTGCGAGATTTTCGCTTCGCCATGAAGTTTCAACGCATATCGATTCTGCATTGTCAAAGGCGATTCCATTGGCGGCTGGAGTAGGATTGCCTTTGCTGGCACTTGATCAATTCTTCCTCCTGTATCACCCCATTAGACCAGTCTTTCAACTGGTCATCCTCTTCGGCCTATTCGCGGTGTTGTACGGCGGGATTAGCCGGCGGCTCCGCGTGTTTCATCACGGAGATTTCGCGATGCTGCACGATGCGCTTCCCAGAATATTGCGGCCCTACCTGAAAATGATTCAGGGCATCATCGTTAGTAGCGAGAGCTAAGCGATGTCGGCGCTAGGAGCGGGCCCGGAGGGATTTGAACCCTCGACCTTCGGCTATCCTCTTGTGTTAGAGGGCCGACGCTACTGTCCGTGCTGAGCTACGGGCCCGAGCGGTTGCTGAACTAGGCATTGTACAAATAGCTTTACGAAAAAGAGGGGTATCCCTACCCTACGGCAGGGAGAATTTACTTCTTGGAGAGTTTTCCGATTCCCATGAAGACCAGTGCAAGCATGACAACAGCGACGCCAAGCAGAACTATCTCAACGATCTGTAGCACAGAACTAGTCAGACTGAGAGGCTGGTATGTTGCGACTGCATATGCAATGGTGGCTGATCCCGAGGAGAAACTACCGCCAGCAATGTCTGTCCCGATTTGGAGTGAGATTGTTCCTCCGAATATGTTCGAAGCTCTCCCGTCGGTCGGAACGGTAAAAGTGTCTTGAGTGTTGTATGTCTGTCCCGCCGCGAGCGCCTGAGTGATGCCTGTTATTGTCTTGTTACCGTCCCAATGATCGGTTATGAAGGCTTTCCAAGGATAGGTAATGCTGATGTTCTTCACCGCGAAGGCTTGGGTTCCCGAGTTCCGGACGGTGATGAACAGAGTTCCAGTATCTCCTGGAACGTAGCTCGACTTGTCTGTGCGTGCGTAAATGTTGACGACGAACGAAGCGTGGCTCGGCGTTAGCATTATGCCTGCGAGGATGCTGATCGCTAACAATGTCAATGGTATGCTCTTCATTTTCATGAGAGCGCTTCGCGTCTCTAAGTCGGTAAAAGGTTAGTTGTTACTTCCGATATGAATCACTATGGGTTTTCTCAGGAAAGCTTGATACGGAATAAGATTGGCGGTGTCTCAGGGGCTCGTCGTCTAAGACGCTTCTCAGCGTCGGCGAAGCCTGGTTAGGACGTCGCCCTGACACGGCGAAGGTCGCAGGTTCAAATCCTGCCGAGCCCACCAGCTTCATCACGGATTTCAGAATGATACAAGATTAATGATCCAACACTTCGATTATCTTAACGAGAACTCTGTAGGGTTCTTGCAGGAGATAGAATCATGTCTCAGTTAATGTTAGCCAAACAACAACATTGATGGAATTGGATCTCTTAGACGGCCTTCAACTTATGCCACTAATTGCGTCCTTACGCTTCGACGGATTAGCCATAGAGATACGAGTGCTGTCACTACTCCATAGACTAGGTGGAAGATGAAGCTCCCTCCTGCAAACATGAGATTCGACAAATCCGTGGGAGCCAACAGTTCTGCGACCGGCACATAGACGACGATCCAGATCGCGATTCCGCCTAGCAGGCCTACCCAGAAGCTCTTTCGGGTCGTGTCGAGGGCGAACCTCTTGAGCAAGGCCGTGATTGCGATGAAGACTCCTCCCGCAACGAGACCGACGAGGAAATGTAGAGCCCAACCTGTCAAAACGGGGGACGACAAGCCGAGCTTCGTCGCGATGGTCACATAGAAAACTTCCTGGTCTAGAACAAAAGCGCTGAGGCCAGCTAGGACTCCTAGGACTACAGCCCCAATCAGACCGCCTAATGCGCCTGCCTTCAGTCCTCTAAGTGCGGAGTAGTCGATTGGCTTCATGACTCGAGATAAGAGCGTTGAATTTGAATA
>VBBB01000013.1:5037-5548 GCA_005882955.1 Candidatus Bathyarchaeota archaeon
CCGTTCAACTCTGCTTCATGAGAGCTTAGGATGTAGCCATCATTGTCGCAGAAGTAGATCTTCAATCGTGGAATCCATCGCATCTTTCTCCCGCAACGCGGGCACTTTACCTCGCCCATTTTTCTTAAATCTCGAAGTTGAGGATGAAGTTCGGAATTGACTTGGGGGGTTAGCCACTATCAAACTATGCGAGTTCTGTTGATCTTCTTGTTCTGCCAAGAATATCTTCGGAGGGTCGTGGTGGCTCCGAATCCGCAGGCCGCGCACCTCTTTTTCCTGACGTGATAGGAATGGCGGCCGCACCTCCGGCACCGGATGTGGGTTCCTTTTCCCCCAGCCTTGCCGAACGATGTGGTCCCCTTAGTCATGGGTAGAATCTGGTTTCCTCTGGAAAGGATTTCAAGATAAAGGTTCCATCAGGATCAGCTTCGCGTTGGAATTCTCCCGGTTTTGAAGGAAATAGGCTTTTTCTTGTCGAAAGAAGCTATCAGTATTAATGGGCAAGATTGGT
>VBBB01000014.1:0-205 GCA_005882955.1 Candidatus Bathyarchaeota archaeon
CAGTGGTCCAGGAACATTGGAGAGAACTGCTTCGAAGATCCCTACTCACCCTCCAGACGCTCGTCTCTCCTGACCTTGGAGGAATAATCGCAGCCCCAACTCTGGAGCCTGACTATCGCTATGTCTGGTCGAGAGATGGGACGTACGTCGCATATGCATTGGATCGTTGTGGCTACAATCACGACGCTGCAGCTTTCTATCAATG
>VBBB01000014.1:250-4505 GCA_005882955.1 Candidatus Bathyarchaeota archaeon
GTGCGCGACCATTCTCTGGGGCATCGGCCAGCACCACACTTTGACGAGGGATGAGGAGTTTCTTGCTGACATGTGGCCGACAGTAAAGAAGGGCGTCGAGCATCTTCTAGGAAAGAGGGATCTGGAGACAGGCCTCGTCGGACCTTCCTTTGATCTGTGGGAGGAGAAGCAGGCACTTCACACTTATACTAACGCGGCCGCAGCAGCGGCTCTTAGGGAAAGCGCTAGGATTGCTTCAACCCTCGGGTATGAGGTGCTATCTGGCGCATGGTCAACTGAGAGCAAGAATCTGCAGACTGCAATTCTCCAGCACCTGTGGGACGAGCAGAGCGGCCGATTCCTGAAGTCAGTCAAACCCCATGACTCTTCCATCGACACAGCAATCCTCGGCCTCACATATCCGTTCAGAGTTCTTGAACCGGACGATCCGCGAATCCTCAGTAGTTCTCGACAGATCGAGAACGCATTCACGTATGCTTCCGAAGGAATAGGACGATACCCGGGCGACACGTACCACGGAGGGAACCCATGGTTCATCACTACCCTCTGGATGGCGCTCTACCGTTGCCAGCAGGGAAATTATGAGAAGGCGAAGACCCTCATCGAATGGTGCGTGAAACACGTCGACGAGCTGCAACTCTTCGCCGAACAGGTTCACAAGGACAATGGAGAGCCGATATCCGCGTCGCCACTCGCCTGGTCTCACGCCATGTTCATTCTGGCGCTATTGGATTACAGAGGAGCTTAGAGCCGCGTTCCCCCGAACACGGTTCTGCATCCATCTCGTACGAAAGAAAAGAAACTCGGGAATTTCGAAGTAGAAATTAGACAATCCGTCGGATTCTACTTCTTACTCTTCTTTTTGGGCTTAGCTCGCGTCCCGAATTCACCGTATCACATATAAGCTGACTTTTAAATATAAATCTATTGTATTCTCGGGATGATTCCAAATCTGATAACTATTCTGGGATTGTTTGCCCAAAATTACCGTATTTCTCTCACTTTCTAACTTGCGCTACGCATCCATCCGATTTTCGGAGAATAAGTTCCTCAGGATTCGTAAGATACGGTCGGTGAATTCTATCTTTTCTCAATATTCACATCTCAATGTCAAATATTCAGAACTGAGTTGTCAGAAATTTGCTCCGCAATTCGAGCAGTTTTGACTGGTCTCAAGATTCAACGCACCACAGTATTTGCATCTGACTTTGACAATCTCTCTAAGAACCTCGGTGTAGTCGGTCGAGAGATCGTGCCGGTGATCGGGTCCGTTCAGAGCAAGATCTGATCACGGCATCTCGATCAAATTTCGAACTGTAAACCCGAGAGGACTTCCTCACGCTTTTCCCGCAGGGATCGCCTGTTGCCCATCCGACTCTTTTCGGGTATAGGGTATGTTTCGTTTGAATCTTGGAAAGAATCGAGCCAGTAGGATTCCATACGCCAGGTACGCTACTAGTCCGATTATTACTGAGATGGTGTCGTATAGCAGCCCGAACTCTGAGCCAAAACTGGATAGGCTCAGCAGTATCCAGAGAATCAAGCCGAATATGATTCCTCGAGTTCGAAGGCTGCTGCTTCTCAAGTATCGGTCATGTAACCTCGCGAAGATTAGTCCCAGAATGGCGCCACCGATAACTCCAGAAAGAAACACGTCTACGGCTAGAACATAGATCGTGGCAGCCGCTAGACTTTCAATTGCGCTTGTAGGCGCGAATGGGGTGCCCTCGAACGTTGTTCCGATGACATCATAGTTCTGAGCAAGTAGAAAATTCCCTACCGCCGCAATGCTTCCCGAGATAATTCCGGCGGCTATGCCTGCTCTTGCCGCTTCGAATGCTGAAATGATCAGAATTATTCCGATCGCGGCCAGCACTAGACCGGGTGTGATGCTGTTTACTGCGAAGAAGATTGCTGATAGTCCGGCTAGATTTATTCCGATGTAGATGAGCCGTTCATTCCAGCTCGTATGTGTCACGTCTTTCATAACGATCTTCCTGTATCTGACCAGAGTGCTTGCGAGAATGATGAACCCGATCACTCCGACGAAAAAATCTGTANNNNAATCTGTAGTAAGACTCGACTGATAATCTCCAAATGTCAGGAGTAGTCCCACCTCGTCTCCGATGAGACCGGCGCCGAGCCCGAAAATTATAGCGTAAGTTCTAACTAGCCTTGGCCTGTTGAAAGCAATGCCAAGCCAGCCTGCCAGCGTAATCATTCCCAGCCCGTACCAGAAATGGTGAAAGTGGATACTCCCTTGTGCGACGACTACTGTTGGGTTCAGAATTGCGAAAACCCGGGCCCCAAAGAAAGCGGTCATGAAAGCAAGAGTTCCTAGAAAGGAGAGGCCACGGCGATTGATGCTGAGGGGTGCAAATATCGACAACTGCCGTCTTACGAAACCCATCGTCGTCCCATAGGCCTCGTCTTTAGCGAGTTATTTAGTAGAAGCTTAGATTTTCCGGCAATTCCCTCGGCTCGTGGAAGCGAGGTTTCCCAGCCAGCCGCACCTTGAATGGCCTGGGCACTAAGAAATCCATTCTGATCACAGCTTTTCGACGACGATATTTCCGCACTCTTTGCAGAGAAAGCATCTCCCGCCCCAGCGGAAGGTTATCTCATGACTCGTAACCTTGCCGCAGGTCCAGCACCAGACCTGCAACAGCCGGGCGTAGAAATCGGGATTCTTTTCCAAGGTGGAGAGGAGTCGAAGAGAGTGCTTTCCTTATCTCAAGAAGAGATAAGCGAAACCAAAAGTCGTAGCTCTGCGCTGAGTATGCTGTCTTGGCGTTCTGATCAGGGATACTGAGCGTGATGAAAGCTTAATGCTAAGTAACCCCAAACTTCCAATTGAAGAATATTGTCGGAATCCACTTCTCAAACTAGCCTTGCCGTGAAGTGTCAGAGCTGCAACACGGCTATGGTTGACATGGGCGACATTCCATTCCGAACCGGAGGAACAAGCGGAGCTGCTCACATCTTCCTGGGAAACTGGGCGGAGCTCGGAGAAGATGTCCTCCACATGGACGCGTTCCTCTGTCAGAACTGTGGAAGGGTTCAGCTCTTCGCAGACTCGCAGACCAGAGATTCACTCAACCACTGAGTGTCGTTGGTTGGGGCTCAGCCCGCAGCCTCGGCCAGTTTTGATAATGACAATATCACTTACTCGACCTGAGTTTGGCCAAGCCTAGAACGAATGTCCCGCAGAAGATTCCCAGAAAAACACCTCCTATAACATCACTCGGGAAGTGAAGCCCTAGAATAATCATCGAGCCCCCTGTGGCGATCGCGAGTAGAAGGAAGGGAACACGCCAGGCTGGGTACCTTGACCATATCATTGTGGCGACTGTGAACGCGTTTGTTGTATGTCCTGAAGGGAATCCGGGATTTGTTGGGATTTCACCGCGGGGCGTTATTCCGAGCGAAGGTACCTGAAATGGCCTGGGAAGGTTGAAAGCCGCTTTCAAGATGTCCGTTAGAGCCATTGCAGAAACCATCGCCACAGCCAGTATCAGTGAGCTTGTCCATTCATTGCTGTCCCTGCGGAAGACGTAGAGCCAGAAGACCAGTGGGACCCAGATGATATCGCCTAGCGTTGCTATCCCGAAGATTAGAGGGACAAAAGAGTCACTGGATAAGGAACGGTAGAAGGCAAGGGCTAGGTACGTGTCTGCTAGAGTTCCGAGTATTCGCAGACTGAGCAGTGCAAGGACGAATCCTATAATGCAGATCAGGATGATTCGCTTTGAGGCTCTCAGGCTCTTGGCCCACGATCTCAGGTCGAGCCCTGCCCTTCCTAGTAGAGACATCTAAAGTGGCCTCGTCATATTGGTTGCTATTATGTGAATGGATTAGTACACGCTCGACGGCCTGATTATTATCATTGTATTGGAATTGAGTCGGAGCCGGAATCCAATCCGAGCAATGTTCTGGAAAAGAATCGGAGACTTATCCGGGTGGGGATTGTAAGCGACCGAACTTTAGAAGCTGCTTCAGTATTTGTGATCTTGCAGGCGATAACCAAACTTTAGGGTCCTCTGAGGATCTTCGACAGGTTAGCGACTTTTGTCTTGAGACTTGCGGTTCTTCCTCTTGTACCGTCTCCCCAGCTCGGCCAATTCACTATACCAAGGACGCTCCACATACACGCCCAGAATGCCTCCACCTTCAGGATTCGGAAACGTGATGGGCCGTTTCTCCCACTTTCGCTGGTTCTTTCTCTGGTTCTGCAAAATATAACACGTGACGAGGA
>VBBB01000014.1:4568-5060 GCA_005882955.1 Candidatus Bathyarchaeota archaeon
AGGAGACCGAAGAACCCGGTCGTGAAAACAGCTAGGAAAAGTGACGCGGCAAGATCGCCTTTCACGACCCTCAAACGCCCTTCATCCATTAGCCGTTACGGCTTGTGTCGATAAGAACTTTCCGATTAACTTGTGAGAGTAAGGGACGACCTGGACAAGCCCTAGTGCTCTTCTGTGGAAGTGGTCCATGAGCCTTGGTTGCTGGTTGGACCCTGAAGGTTTAGGACCACAAATCCAGTGTTCAGCACTATGGTAATAGATCCAGTTGAGGTCAGATTGATTCGCCATTCGATGTCCCAGTAAATCGCGTTCGAGGGTCTGTCGAGCTGCCAAATTGCTGATTTATTCGAGGCTATCGGCCCGGACTGGCTGGTGTAGTCTGAGTAGAATTGGCCCGTGAGATTGCAGATCCCAGTACATGTCAGTGTCGCGCTCGTGACGCTGGGATCCTGCAAGTCACGCGAACTGGCACTGGATCTAAGGATGTTCGGC
>VBBB01000040.1:0-6364 GCA_005882955.1 Candidatus Bathyarchaeota archaeon
TAATGATAATTTCAACGGGACCACGACATGGTTCCTCAACATAATCGGATCTAGCAATAGTCTCTCACACTCAACCACCATCCAGATCAATGGGGAGCCATTCATCGCTCCTACCTTCACGATCAGCGCCGCCAACCCGTTCGTAGTCGCTCAAGGTTTCTCAAACTCCACTACCGTCGTGGTTTCTAGCCAGCACAATTTCAATGGGACAGTCAGCCTTACCGGCAGCGTCTTTCCCAACGTTTCCGGGGGACCGACGCTGACCCTTTCTCCGACGCAGGTCACCGTTCCGCCCGGAGGCTCGGGAACCTCAACTCTTACCGTGTCAACAAGCTTAGCGACTCCCATCGGATTCTACAACTACACTCTGACAGGCAGCGCCCCGCAGGGAGGGGGCTTCATCACGGCCCAGTTCAACGGAGCTCTCACGGTTGAAGCCAGTACCCTATCTGGATTTACGATTTCTGCGAATCCATCGAGCCAGAACGTCCCAGCCGGTGCAAATGCCACCTCAACCATTTTACTATCGAGTGTAAACGGATTCAGTGGAACGATCAATCTCTCAACCTCTCCCCCGCCCCTCTGCGCATCCTGTCCGAACTGGGGGGTCACTCCGACCAAGGTTGTACTATCGTCAGGAGGAAGGGCCAATGCGACCCTCACATTCTTCACAGTTCTCGGCTCTCCACCGAACACGTACACCGTTACCGTGACGGGTGCGAGTGGAGGCCTCTCTCACAGCGTAAACGTGGCGTTTACGATTGTATCTACGAAGCCTGACTTTTCCATCTCTGCGAATCCCCTGAGCCAGAATGTTCCGGCTGGTGCAAACGCCACATCAACAATCTTGCTAGCCAGCATAAACGGATTTAGCGGAACGATCACACTCTCAACTTCTGCTCCGCCGCTGTGCGCGTCCTGTCCGAGCTGGAGGATTGTCCCCACCCAAGTTGGACTCCCGTCAGGAGGCCAGGCAAGCGCGACACTGGTGTTCTTCACAGTTCAAGGCTCTCCAGCAACAACGTACACTGTCACCGTAACGGGTGCCAGCGGCGGCCTGTCTCATAGCGTAAACGTGGCATTCACGATCATCTCGTCGAAGCCCGACTTCTCCATCTCTGCAAATCCGACCACTGTTGTCTTGCCGTCGGGAGGAAAGGGAAATTCGACGATCACTCTGACAAGTTTTAACGGATTCAATGGGACAGTCACGCTGCACACGTCACCCTCACCCCTGTGCCCAACGCCCAGATGTACGGTGTGGTCGATCACGCCTACGAGCGTCAACCTCACGCCGGAGGGAAGAGGCTTCGCGACGCTCAACATTGTCGGTGGATCAGCAGGAAGTTCTGGAAACATCACGGTAACCGGCACCAGCGGCAGCCTAACGCATTCTGTGAATGTACTCTTCAAGATCTCCCAGCCTCCTCCACCAGACTTTTCCATCTCAGCATTCCCCGGAAACCTCACAATCACACAGGGTTCCTCCGCTACCTCAACAATCACTCTGACAAGCCTCAACAACTTCAACGGCACAATAACGTTGACCGACACTGTCTCGTCGAATATGATCATCGCGACCCTCAGCCGGTCGAGCGTCCTCCTTCCTCCAGGCGGATCAGCATCCGTCACCCTCACAGTATCAACATCAAACTCGACAACGCCGGGCAACTAATCAGTGACTGTTACCGGCGCCAGCGGAACCAGCTCTCACACGGTACAAGTCGGGATCCTTGTCAAAAGCCGGACCACTGGAGACTTCAGCGAACCCTTCTAGTCTCACGATTCTCCGAGGCTCGTCTGCAACCTCCACCCTCACCGTCACCAGTCTGAACGGGTTCGCCGGGACAGTCTCCATGTTCGCCATGGCAAGTCCACCCGGACTCTCAATGAGCCTGAATCCGGCAAACGTTACGCTCCAGAGCGGCGGCACAGCCAACTCTATCTTTAGTGTCTTTACCACCAACGGCACCGGTCTCGGCACGTATCAGGTTACAGTCACGGGATTCTCCCCCGGTCTCAGCAGGTCCGTGACCCTGGCAGTCACTGTCACGTCGCCTCCTCCGCCGCCGGACTTCACCCTCACCGTATCTCCAACAAACCAGACAACAGGCAGAGGCTCAACAGCAACCTACACGATAACCGTCAAAGGAACGAATGGATTCAACGGGACAGTAACACTCTCTGCAACAGTCTCGCCAGTGAACCGTCATGGACCCATACTGTCTCTCCCGTCAACCGTTGGCCCGTACTCAACATCAACCCTAACAGTTGCGACTGGACACAACACTCCTCAAGGACTATACACATTCACAGTCAAGGCCACCAGCGGGTCGTTGGTTCACACGTTCACCATAACGTTGAACGTAACTGCGTAGTCTTCGTCGACGAGAGACTGTAGAACAAGAATCCAGCTCTCTCCGAGTCTTCTCTAGACCGGGAAGCATGGTCGAGTGTCACCCGGAGGTGAGGCGTTCAGGAACGCTAGGGATTACTCGAATAGGAGTCGCATTTTTTATCCCTCGCGGCTCCCCGCGGAGGACTGGTCCCGGCTTTGACTCGGTCAGTGATGATTATCGGTCTGATTGGGGGTTCTCTCTTCCTCCTCGCCGGGTTCTTCTCGCTTCTTCCGTGGACGCTGAGCGGCTCTATCGCCGGTGTCTTGCTTGGGAGCTGGTTTGGGGGAGAGATCAAGAAGCGGCTGGACAAGGGAGGGAGCGAGATGGGGAGTAGACTAGGGTCATTAGGTTCAGGAACGTCCTAGCAGCGGCAAAACGACTCAAAGCCACAGTTCTCACGACTGACAGTGAACTCGCCAAGATCAAAGAGGATCAAGACGCTTCTCTTTCGACCCTAGACCCTCAACCTCACTAGCGCAGTTCTTCTGCAATGTTACCATTCACGATTACCATTCAAGAAATTCCAATTGCACTTGCTCCTCGCGACACGAAACTCGACTCTGCGAGGGAATTAACGAATGGTAAATCCTTCCCGACTTGGGTCTTTGTAGAATCAAAATTCGCAGATTGTTTCTTTTGAAACGGAACAAGCGCAGATCATGCTTGGATCCGGAATCGGGGCGGGCGATTTGAGGTCGCGAGATATTCACGCTGAGCTCTACGCTTAATCCGCGATCAGAAAAACGGTTGACGGTTCCATTCTGCGCCCCGAATTGCAAGACTCGCCGAGATCAGTTTCACCTGACAGAGACCCTCGCCGAAAAATCTCAAAAGCAGTTGACCCTCGCGACACAAACCACCGAAACCGCCCGGGGTACGAGAGCGGTTTTTTGGTGCGGCCGCCGGGATTTGAATTCCCGGACCACCGAACTGATGGTCTCCCGGGTCGTTGGGTTGGAAGCCCACTAGACGCCCCGATGCTATGTCCTAGACCAGGCTAGACTACGGCCGCACGAGCCCCCCGCGTCTACCTCTGGGTTCATCTATCTTACGATTCTAGATCCGAAGACGTTTGAGCCCTTTCACTCCGAGGAAGGGTTTAGACACGGGCCTCAAAACTGCAACATTCCACTGTTGTCCTCCCATCCTCATGCGAGTCGCAGGGCACGCTGTCTGTCAGAGCTTATAGGCACCTACCTTCTCGTCCTTATCGGACCTGGGACCGTTGCAGCTGTCTCGCTAGCTCAAGGTATCACTACTTTCGAGGCTCTCCTCATCATCGGATTCGCATTTGGAGCGACAGTTGCGCTTGTCATCCTTCTATTCGGCAGAATTTCGGGGGCGCACATCAACCCAGCAGTTACGCTCGCCCACACAATCGCTGGAAAAACATCCCTAGAAATGTTCCTCCCGTACATTTCATTCCAAGTTCTAGGCGGACTGCTCGGGGCGTTCACAGTGAAACTAATCTTCAGCCAATTCGGGTCCCCAGCAGACCTAGGCACTACGAAACTAGCTGGCGGGGTGGGCCTTCCGGTTGGAACGTTGTTGGAGGCTGTAGGGACCTTCGTGCTGGCGATGTCGGGATTCGTGGCCTCACTACGAGTTCACAAGAAGCTGGGAGAGGCTGCGCTGATCGGGTCGACCTTGTTCGTGGTTATTCTCGCGCTGGGTCCGCTAACGAATGCGTCGCTAAATCCGGCTCGAAGCCTCGGTCCGGCGCTGGCGTCAGGATATTTGACAAATCTCTACGTTTACTGGCTAGGACCCTTGGCCGGGGGTTTAATTGCCGGACTTGCCTTCAGATTCTTAGAGCGATCCAAGCTTGGCAAAGGGTCCCGTGCTGTTTGTCTGTGTTGAGAACGCGGGACGAAGCCAGATGGCCGAGGCCTTCGCTAAGAAGCACGGGATGAACGCGCGGAGCGCAGGTACGATACCCTCTGCGCAGATCAACCCGACCGTCGTAGACGCGATGCGGGAACGTGGGATAGACATCTCCTCCAATCAACCGAAAATCCTTACACCCGAGTTGATCCGAGACGCACGTCTCGTTGTAACAATGGGCTGCTCCATCGAAGAAGCGTGTCCGAAACCGATCATTGCTCAAATGCAAAAGAAGCTGATCGAATGGCATCTGGAAGATCCAAAAGGTAAACCGTTAGGGGAAGTGAGAAAGATTAGGGACGAAATAGAGAGCAAGGTCCGAGACCTTTCGACGTCAACAGAGGTTCTCCACCTTCTATCTAGCTGAGATCCTTCGTACAGATTTGTGCATGCGATGTGGACAGTCCCTAGATGAGATGGTTAGTTCAGTCTCAAGCTTCTTCGAGCATTCCATAGAAACTGTTAATAATTGAACGACCGCGGTAGAGGCTTTTCTACGGAGAATGGGTCTATGTCAGACATGACAGCCCAAGAAATAGAGAAACCAGGGAAGAAAGTTTCGCGAAGAGAATTTCTAAAATATGGCGCGGTAGCAGCGGCCGTCGCAGCCAGCTCAGCCACAATCTTAGGGTCAATCCCAGAAATTCGACAAGAAACCGTAACGCCCACTAGACTCCCTCAGACTGGGCCCGCATCGAGTATCGAAGAGATAACTATCGCCCAGATCCAGTCAATGTTTGCAGCCGGGACCCTAACAGCCAAGTCATTAGTCAACAGTTACTTGTCCCGTATCACAGCGCTCGACCAGAACGGCCCACAACTCAACTCAATCCTTCAAGTCAACCCAGACGCTCTCACCATCGCCGGCCAAATCGACCAGATGCGTCAATCAGGAACTGTCCTAGGTCCGATGATGGGAATACCGATCCTCTTGAAAGACAACGTCGATACGCATGATCAGATGCAGACGGCCGCGGGCTCGCTCGCGCTAGTCGGGACCCCAGCACTCCAAGACTCGACGGTCGCGGCGAATCTGAGAAAGGCTGGAGCCATAATTCTCGGGAAGACGAACCTGAGCGAATGGGCCAACTTCCGCTCGTTCTTCTCGTCTAGCGGCTGGTCCGGACGCGGGGGCCAATGCAACATGCCCTACGCTCTCGACCGGAACCCATGCGGATCCAGCTCGGGATCAGGAGCAGCAGCATCGGGCAACCTCGCCACAGTCTCCATAGGAACGGAGACGGACGGGAGCATCGTCTGTCCCGCCAACCATAACGGCGTAGTGGGCATCAAACCTACCGTTGGACTGGTCAGCCGTGCAGGAATCATACCGATATCACACACCCAAGACACAGCGGGTCCACACGCGCGGACGGTGATGGATGCAGCGATTGTCCTTGACGCGATCGCTCAGCGGTCACCCGACCCGCGAGACCCCGCGACAAGCACGAGCCCGATAGGCAAGCAGGGTCAAAAACGACCGAAGCTACCAGCTAGCTATGCTGCCTTCGTCAACCCCAAGGGGCTGAACGGTTCAAGAATCGGCGTTTCCCGGGATTTTGAAGGATTCAGTCCAAAGCTGGATGCAGTGTTCGAGCAGTCATTGACCGCTATGTCGAACGCGGGGGCGACTCTTGTGGACGTGTTCTTCCCGCACTTCTCGGACATTTTCAGTGGACTCAATGAATTCACGGTGCTTCTCTTCGACTTCAAGATCGACATACAGAACTATCTCGCGACCCGAACCGGCGTACCAACGGCAAGTGGAACCCTTGCTGACCTGATTGCCTTCAACAACGCCCACGCAGCTCAGGAGATGCCATTCTTTGGGCAGGAAATCTTCGAGCTTGCCGAGACATTCAGCTCGGACCCCAACGCAACACAACCTTTGGGGATGTCGTACAATCAGGCAATTGCGGCGGACATACTGTTTGGCGCCAAGGAGGGCATCGACATGCTCTTGAGCGAATTCAATCTAGACGCGATAGTGGCCCCAACGGATAACCCGTCGTGGCCCACGGACTTGATCAATGGCGACCACTTTGTCGTAGGCAGCTCGTCACCCCCAGCAATCGTTGGCT
>VBBB01000040.1:6372-6988 GCA_005882955.1 Candidatus Bathyarchaeota archaeon
GGCATGACCTTCGGCGTCCCAGTCGGAATATCGTTCTTCAGCACAGCCTTCAGCGAACCAACATTGATCAAGCTAACATCTGGCTTCGAGGCGGTGACACACGCAAGGCAAGTGCCCCAGTTCCTCCAGACGCTACCCTTCTCAGAGCCAAGTCCAACTCCAGGCCGTCGCCACCCACGGACCAAACCCACAGCAGGCCCTCTGGTAAGTCACCTGTAGTATAGAACGGGGCGAGCGACTCAGGCGAGTCGTTTTGTCCCCTCCATATTTTTCTCTGCGTAAGCTATTGGAACGAACTTGTAAGTTCGACCAGAGCACGTTGGACAAGATGGGTATGGATGTAGAAGTTTGGCATATGGGAGCGGACTGACGAGATCATAAGCGCAGCTTCCTCTCCCGCCGTTCGCGGGCAGTGAAGTTGACCAAGGGTCCGTTCGCGAGATAGTTGTTGCTTATTATCGCGATATCGCCGCTGTCCGTCTTGACCCAAGTCGCCCTCAAGCCTATCTTTACGACCCTCCCCTTCACCCCGCTATACTCGTCCGAATCGTGGAGTCGCAGAACCCCATCAGATTGTATTAGGATACCTGAAATTATGTTGGGCAGAGTATTCTGT
>VBBB01000040.1:7105-12776 GCA_005882955.1 Candidatus Bathyarchaeota archaeon
TCCTGATTAAGTCGGCGGATGCACCTGCTCTCTTGGCGCCCCTCGTAACGAGCCTGATCAGTAATTCTGAAACGAACCAGGATCCGGCGATGACCGCACCCAATTCGGCAACGAAAACTATTGTTCCATTATCAACCAAAAGCGCTCACCTATCGCAGCCCGTGGCTGCTCATATTCAAATGCCTTCGACCCTCTCCGGCATTATTAGTCTAAGATTCGATAAACCCTAATTAGAACCTTAGAGAGGAATCGCTGGGTCTTGTCTTCAGAGAAGAGGCTGAGATTCAGAATCCGGAAAGGGGATTTTGAAGTCGAGCTTGAAGGAGATCACGATTACGTAAGAGAGCGATTTGAGGATCTGGAAAAATCCCTCGGACCCACAGGCAGCTTCATCGTTCCGCCACAACTCTCCGCAGGTCCAGCACCAACTCCGGAACAGTCAGTGGGTATCGCGGGCATCGTCGAGTTTACTTCCGAAGGGAAACCCCATCTCACGGTTCCAGTAGATACCCTCTCCGCGAAAGAAGCCATATCGCTAGTGATGTTCTCTATGCACCCCAAGCCGTTGGGAGACGATGACCTTAGCTCCCTACTGAGTTCTTCCTGGAAGACTACGGGTGAGAGTATCGTAAGAGCTCGAATCAGTGAATTGCGACGGGAAGGCAAGGTCATAACAGAACGAGGAAACTATGTCCTATCCGGAGCGGGGGTTCAATGGATTCAGAACGACATCCTCCCGCGCCTACAGAAGATCACTTAGCCTTCGACAACCAGATTCTGCGCGCGACCCCTTTCTCAGTCAGTCCATATTGGAATCTTCCAGACCGTCGAGTCCGGGATAGTAGGCCTTGTCTGAAATATCGTAGAAGAGCCATCTCCACAGCCTTGTCAGAGAGTTCGATCTTCATGCCCGAGAGGAGATTACGGACCCTCTGGCTATCCAATTCGCTCGAAGCTTCAAAGAGGCTCAGGAGCCGTATTTTCAGCTCATTATAGTCCATGCCAGGGCGGTTGAAAGAATATTCGAGGGATAGAAGAAGGTTCGGTACGGGGCTTGCACTGCATCTTAGCAGATTTGATCTCCGGCTGTCAGTAACACCTTGTCATCCAGCCCGGCTCTCATCTTGAGCCGAAATACTTTCACTTTCATTCCCAACTCGCAAAGTAACACCTTGTCGGACAACCTTCGGGACCGAAAAGCGTTATATCTCGACTCTACGCACAGAACGGGCAGGAAGAATAATGTCAGGATTAGAGGTCCTCGAACGTAAGCCGAACTCTGGGGAACCCGCGGCAGCCATAGAAGTCGTCCTAAAGCATTCCGGCGTAGAGAACAGAATCATCGGCAGCTCAGAAACAGTTCTCAGAGAACTTCTCTCATACTTCTCGAAAGTCTACCCTTCCATTGAGCTCGTCTCGAAGCTCGTGCTCTCAGTTGACAGCCTCGAATTCCTTCAGGGCTGCACCGGAGTACTCGCAGTTTCACCAGAAGGCTTGGTCGTTCTGAAGGACTTGAAGGAATTGAAAGACAAGGAACTCATAATGATCCATCTCGCAGGTTCACGCTTACAGCACCAGATGGGTAAGAAGGAGATTGACACTCTGTCCCTCGACGAGATTACCAAGACCACGGGACGCTCAACAGGGACCGTGGCGGGCAGACTTAGCGAGCTCTGCAATGAACAACTCGTCGAACGAGTCGGCAAGGGCTCCTACCGTCTTACGACAATGGGTACCAGAGTCGCCATCAAAAACCTGATGCCGAGGGTTGCGCAACTTCCGGAGAAGTAAGAAAAAATGCCAGACCAACCCAAGATCAAAGTTCAGATAGAATGGGGAGACATCAAACACACTGCCGAAGGAGACCTTGAAACCGTTGTTCGTGAAGTCATGCAATTCGCAGCCAAAGTCCTGCCAAACTACTCGCTAGCGTCCAAGCTGACCTTCTCGCCGGACTATTCGTCCATGGTTGACGATCTCTCTAGCGCGGTCCAACTGACCCCTGAAGGGGAGGCGGTCTTACTCAAGACGGAGATGTCAGCTGAGAACTCCATCGCCATGGTACTCCTGGCCGCGCGAGTCGCTCACGCAGTAGGTACACGCCCCAATGTGGAGATGGACCCCGAAGCCATCAGCCGAGCAATCGGAAAAGCAGTCAAGACTGTCCGTAACACTTTGGCAATTATGACAAAGACCGGACTGATCGATAGAACAACCGACGGAGCCTACAAGCTCAGCATGCAAGGGATACGGAAGGCCCACGAGATTGCAAAGGGTCTCACAGCTAGAGCCGCCTCGTCTCCAGCCCAGAAAACGGTGACTGCTTCAGGATGATATGGAAACGGGTGCGGGGACAGACGGGAAAGGGGGGTTTCCCGCCTGAAACTGGGGGAATCTAACCTTGCTCCACCGCACCCAAGAGACTACTGAGCCTCTTCAGCAAATAAAAAGCATACCGGAGATCATTGGACTACCATCCATCCCAGAATCTCTCGTCGAACTTTCGACTCGGTCAATGCAGTCACTCCAAGGCTCAAAGTTCAACCCGCGGCCAGTTTCCCTTGTGGAAATAGGGGTCGACGACGCCGACTCTGAAGAGAGACTCGAAATTGGAGGCTCCATAACCTCATCGGGCTTGAAGCGCTGCCCAATCAACCCCAACAAAGAGTTCACCCCGGTAGTTGCCTGCGACGCGTCCAGCGTAAAGATCGGCGAGACCGAGAACGGAATGATCTTCGCCATCCGAGCAGTCGGAGTCTGGAGACAACAGAGCAAGATTCTCTACACTCGATGGGGCCCGCTACTCTTCCACGTCCCAAACTCCGAAGACGTGAGCCAGTATCGCGAGGACGAGTCCCGCGCCTTCGGCGGATTATCACTAAAGACCCTCAGGGTCCTCACACGACTCCGGAACCATGTCGAACGCTGGGTCCAAGAAATCTTGTCAGAATCTCTGCACGACGGAATCTTATTGATCGATGGATCCCTCACCGCAGGTACCCCAGACAACCCTGTTGCCCGGGTCAACAAGATTCTAGCCACAGCCCGCCAAAACAATTCCATTGTAATCGGCATATCAAAAGCAACACAGCTGACGGTTGGAGGAAGAAACATTCTCGGACTCACTAACGACAAAGATAGCCCTCACCAAATCGACATTAGCTCTCTAGTCGAAAGCGAATACCCACCATACCCCGTTAGGTTCCTCGGCAGAGTGTATGTAGCAAAATTATCCAGTGATGGATTCCTCTTCAGAACAGACATTGATCGAGAAGCCAGCAGTGAACAAGCGCAACAAGCGCTCGAACGACTAGCTGGCACCGATGTCATTTTCCACGGCTATCCCGAGACACTCAGGATCGCCCATATATTCAGCACCTTCACTGCCAACGAAATTCTCGCAGTCCAACGATTCGTAGCATCAAACCACCACATCACGCTACAGTCCCGTCCCACCCTACGACGATCACTCTTCGGACCCTTCGGCACAAGCAGATACGTGGCGTAAGCATGCGAATCTACCGAAAGGAAGGCGATCAGGTCCAGCTAATCGCCTTTCCCGACGAGCACGTCCAGCGCGGAGACTATCTGCTGATCGAAGATCCGGGATTAGCAAAGGGACTGCTCGTCCAAATAATCGATCTGCAATACGCCAACGTGCCGGGGATCTTAGAGGACATCCTCCGAGACGTGATGACTGACGGCGAACTCTCGGGACAGGACATGGACCCCCTCAACATTTCCAGCGAAGTAGACGCGCTAAAAGACACAAGGCTGGCAGTCTGCAAGATCAGAGGAACAATCACCGGAGAGAAGGACCTCTCACCTACCACCTCATGGCTTCCGTCTCGAACTTCCTCCCGCATACGTGCCTATCCCATCAACCGGCTGATCATGAACGGCGGAAAGAGACCACTCACCGTCGGTCACAATGACGGTGATCCCGTGCAGATCGATGCTGGCGGACTCGACGGCGGCCTAAACATCATCACCGGCCGCAAAGGAACAGGCAAGTCCCACCTCGCAAAACTCCTGCTCCTATCAATGGCAGGACTTGGAGCACCCTGCATCGTCCTAGATGTGAACGGCGAATACGTCAACCTCCACAAATCCAAGGACGGACGCCTATCCACATCTAGACTCACGGTTATCGCACCACGAAACGGGATCAACTTCGCACTCGCCAAGCTTGGGCTTCGGACAATGGCAGGGGTCCTAAGCAACGCTCTGGATCTCCCAGCAACCTCCTCGAAGGTGTTCAGCACTATCTGGCGGGACCTAGAGTCAAAGGGCGACCTGACCCTACCAAATCTGATTCAGACCGTCCAGTCATGGAGCTGCCACGAGAGCGTCAGAGAAGCGCTCGTCTCAAGACTCCAAGTGCTCTTGGAATCTGGCCTCTTCTACGACGAGACCAACCCTCTAACTGAAGAAAAAATCCTCCACGCCATCGACGGCGGAGGAATCCTCGTTGTAAACCTGAAGAACCAGAGCCACCTAGTCCGGAGAATACTCGTCGAGATCTTCCTTGGCGAGCTGACGAAGATCCTTTCGTCCAACTGGGTGCGAGCCGCCTTCCTCTTCGCCGAAGAAGCCCACCTCTACCTCAGAGACACATACTGGGACGACATCATCACCAGGATGCGCCATATCGGCCTGTTCACTACGTTCATCACCAACCAGCCCGACACAGTCCAAGAAACCATCTACCGACAAGCCGACAACGTCTTCATCTTCAACTTCACCAACGAACACGACATCGAAACAATCGGCAAAGTGGCAAAATCCGATAGCGAGACTATTCGCTCGCTAATCAAGGGAACACCGGCGCGAAGATGCCTACTTCTCGGAAACGTTGTCCACGACCTACCTCTAATGGTCGACATCGAAGCCCTAGATGTTAGAACGATGGGAGAAACTAGACTGTTCTTTTCATGATAGAACGGGCCTCATGCGACCGTCCTCTCAAAGATGCATCAACGTTGTGACCTAGATGGGCGGGTGCCTTTCCCCGTTTTCAACCATGAGCTTCTCGGCATGCCTATACTGCTCTTCGACAGTCTTCATGTTGCGCGGATCGAGATCGGAAGGATGCTTCGAAGACCAGTTTTGATCAGAAACCCGGCTCAAACATGCACGAAACGAACAGTTTCCCCTAGGAAAGCGAGCCTTCCTTCATGAAATCTGTTCGGGGAAGGGGGTAGTGGTATACGGCCCAGACAAGGGAAAAAGGAAGAAACCACACCTCACCCCGAAGACACGTTCCAGGTGACGCTGGTCGAATAGACGGGCTCGGTCTGGAGAGAGGCCAGCGCCTTGGCAAGCGATTTCAGGTGCCCATACCCAACCACGGCAACCACCTGTCCCGCCGTCGAATACATGATATCCCGAATCCTTGCTACCATGAACTCCTCCCGAACATCGAGCAGAATCTTACTCAGTTCAGGATAGCGCAGTCGAAACAGCCGAAGCTGCTCCTCCAAATTCTCCGCCAACTTCGACAAGTTGAACCCGCCAAACGGCAAGAGCGCGATACTAACCAAGGAATCAACGCCCAGCCTCACCTTTTCCCGTAAGGGAAGCTTTCGGAGAGATCCGACCGTCATTCCAATCGGGAGATCGACAAAAGCAACCCTAGCCCCAACAGCCCGAGCAGCCTCAACCGCTCGGA
>VBBB01000041.1 GCA_005882955.1 Candidatus Bathyarchaeota archaeon
AAGAACACGACCAGAACCATCAAGGACTTCTCGCCCGCAGGCATCAGACTCGAAGACAATTTCGAGGGAGAGAGCAAGGGCGTATACAACGCCACGCTCTACGGGACGATTAACGCCCTGGTCAAGCCAGATGGAACCATCGACTATGAAGTTCGACAGATAGACACAACCAGCGACGGCGATGCCATACTCTTGTACTTCAAGGGGAAGAGTATCCGAGAGAGCCCCACACACAATAGATTCGTGGGCGAGAACACCTTCCAGACCGCATCAAAGGAGCTCGCATGGCTCAACGGAATCAAGGCTAGGCATGAAGGCACGTACAACCCCGTAACGGGTGAACAGACTCTTCGAGCATACGGGAAAAGGTAGCTCGAGCAAGATAGCCGGTTCAACCCGAACCTCTTGCATCGGAATTAGTTTTCTTTTCGTGTTAACTATTCTAGACCCCCCCGGGGGGTATGCTGATTTCGCGAGACGCCGCGTAAGATCTAGCCCATTCTCGGTGGACCGGCGGGATTTGAACCCGCGGACCTTTTGGTCACCCCAGGCAACCGTTGTTTGAGGACGACGGCCTAGGAAACTGTAAGACTGTAAGTTTCAAAAGGTAGAATTTGCGAATCAGCGATAAGCCTAGGCTGTAACGGTGGCTCTCGCCCTTCGGAGCCTTTGTGCTCCTTTTCGAGAAGTCCTACCTGGGGCAGGACGAGCAGCTCCGGCCTTGCGCATCCAGTCCGGCACGATCACGGCTCTAATGAGTTCCTGCATGGTAATCCCTCTATCCTTCGCCATTTTTCTCAACTGGGCGTATATCTCTGGGTCTAAGGACTGCATGAATTTAGTTGCCGTTATTCATCCACGGATCCAATACCGTGCTACCCTAGGATATAATCCCGTCGAGTACAGTCGAATCAGATTTCGAATGTTGCCGTCTATTGTGGGACAAGCTAGGAATGCTGCTGCTTAGCCACCGGCAACAGCTCCATCAACGACCTCACGGGGACCCCATCGATACTGTCTTTTCCGCTCTTGTTAGCCAAGACGGTCACGCCTACAGGCTTCGCCTTCACGCCCTGTAGAGTCTCAATGGCGGCCCTAATGGTTTCGCCCATTCTGAGAATGGTGTCGACGATCAGCACCTTCTTACCCTCGACAGCGGAGAAACTCGGGTTTACAGCCCCGGCAACTTTCTTCTCCCCTAACCGTTGGGGTCTTACGGAGGCTACGGGTTTCCCCAGCGATCTGGCCACTATGAGACCCAGCGCCATCCCTCCAGCTTCAATCCCCGCAACCACCTCCGGTTCCTCCATCAGGTTCTGTTCAACCGCCTCTCGTACTATGTCGGCCATCGCTCTCCCGACAAGCGTTAGTCGGCGGACGCTGGAGCCTATTGGGTTCCAGTTAACATAAACATCGTAGGCATCACGAGTCTTGACTCCATCCTTTCCATGAAGCAAGAGCCAGACAACCGTGTCAGCCTGGACCTTCAGCTCGTCTGCAATCTCATAAGTAGACATACCTCGCTCTTTGAGCTCAAGAGCCTTCTTTGCAAGCTCCTCCAGAGATCTCACAACGTATCTCCCTTGAACAAATCTAAGCATCATATCCTAGATATAACTTGTCGAAACGCGTTCTATGTCAGTGTCGCGGCACAAACAGTAGAGCATATCTTCTGAACAAGCTAGAAGCTTCTTGGGACGGATCAGAATGGACACGCGAAAATTCCACATTGCCACTGAAGAAGAGATCAAGAAAGCAGAAACTAGTGACGTGTACTTCGATCGAACCAAGGAGATCCTGGAAAAAGAAGGGCTTTCAGGCATTCATGTAACTGCCGAAATCACGACAGGTTCTCTTCCCAAGAATTGGGAATATGGAATTCTTGCAGGCGTCGAAGAAGCTGCGCACTTGCTAGAGGGGCTCAACATTCGTGTAAGGTCGTTTCCTGAAGGAACATTGTTTCGCCCTGTTGATTCTTCAGGTGTACGCGAACCAGTCATGGTCATAGAAGGCAGGTACCTGGACTTCTGTCTGTACGAGACTCCGCTCCTAGGACTCCTCTGCCAGGCCTCGGGCATTGCAACTATGGCGAGTAGAGTGCGCAGAGCCGCGGGCACAAAGACCGTTTTCTCGTTTGGAATCCGCCGCGCTCATCCAGCACTCGCCCCCATGATTGATCGAGCGTGTTACATCGGAGGATTCGACGCAGTCTCCAGTATGATAGGAGCGAAGCTGTTGAGTAAGAATCCGACAGGCACAATGCCTCACTCCCTAATCATCGCCATCGGTGATCAAGTCCGCGCATGGAAGAGCTTCGACAAGTACATGCCCAAGGATGTACCGCGAATCGCGCTAGTGGACACGTACTGTGACGAGAAAACAGAGGCAATAATGGCGGCGGAAACCTTGGGGAAGGCATTGTATGGGGTGCGGTTAGACACTCCTAGTTCTCGTAGAGGCAACTTTGCCGAGATAGTCAAAGAAGTGCGTTGGGAGTTGGACTCGAGGGGATTCAAAGAGGTCAAGATCTTCGTTTCGGGAGGACTAGACGACGAGTCGGTTGGATTACTCTCAGCGACTGGAGCCGACGGTTTCGGGGTGGGCACATCTGTCAGCAATGCACCTAGCGTAGATTTTGCCATGGATATTGTAGAAAAAGAAGGAAGGTCTGTTGCGAAGAGAGGAAAGCTGGGCGGGAAGAAGGAGGTGTGGAGATGCGACAGGTGTCTCTTGGATAATGTTCTCCTTGAAGGTGTTCCTTCCCCATCTTGCTCAAATTGTGGGGGCAAGACGAGACCTTTGCTAGTCAGGTTATTGGAAAGCGGACGTCCAACGAGTCCTCTTCCCACTTCGGACAAGATCAGGGAACAAGTGATCGACCAGCTGGAAAAATTAACAACATGACTAACTTCGAGTCGCCTTCTTCTTAGAGAGGACCTTTCTCCTCAAGTCAGTCCCACAGACCCTGCACTTCTTCTCCGGCGGCCTATACCGCCTGTAGCAAGCCGGGCAGTACATTATCCAGTCAAACCGATGAACAATTCCAAAGTTTGCCAGAGAACTGTGGCCTATCTGGAGGTGCTCAGCAAGATTCTGAATAGCATAGTCGTCACTGACGATCACGGGCTCGTGGCCGTCAAGTTTCAGATCTAGGGCCAGTGCCAATACTTCTCGGTCGGCTTTGGACAAATATCCTGATTCTCCCGCTTTCCTGCTTGCCTCTTCTACCATTCCCTCGGCTCTCAGTGAAGGAGCCTGAACTTTCAGTTCGCCTTTCTCGCTGAACATTCGAAATCGAAGTTGAGGCATTGTCCCCGCGGACAGTTCTTCCTCCACGGCTCTAACGGAGTAGGCTTCTCCTGACTTCGTAGGATTGAAACCCATTATGAAAGCGGACGTGTCAAGAACGAGCACTGTCAAACATTCTCCCTCTCTGAGGCAAGCCTCCTGAGGCCACGCTGGAGAAAAGTATCTCCGAAGCGGACAAACCGCGCGCTAACAGATGACTTCTTCATCTCTAGTGGTTGTCCCCGGCGTATTTCTTTCACAGGATTACCATCCATAACAAGGGTCGCGGTGGGTCCAGGTTCCTCTAGGCTGACTGTAATTCTCCTGTCTGCAGGGACTACTATCGACTTGACAGGTTGGAGAGGGGCGATGAGGGTGAGAGCAAAGACATCCAGGGATGTTTCTAGAACAGGTCCCCCTGCCGAGAACGAGTGGGCAGTTGAGCCTGTCGGGGTGGCGACCATGAATCCGTCCGCCCTCGCCTTGATGATCCGTCTTCCGCTCTGAGAAACGTCAAAGTTCAGCATCTTGTCCGGAACTGTTGGCAAGAGGAGAGCCTCATTCAAGCAGTTTCCGATGAGGCGATTATTCTGGGAGACAGAAACGCACCACTGTGCCTCCATCTGAAAATCGTGCTTGAGCCACCTAGTGAATGACTTTTCCAGATCTTCCGGTTCGATTTCAGTAAGATAACCTCTGCGGCCGAGGTTCACCGCCAGTATCGGAGTCTGAGGATTCGGCATCTCCTGAATGGCCTTCAACACCGTGCCATCGCCTCCCAGTGTGATCAAAAGATCGACTTTCATTCGGTTGAGGGGTCTGCCACCCGGCAGCTTCGCAGTCCGAGAAAGTTCTGCTTCCGGGACCGGCGTCACTCCAGAATCCGTTATGACTCGGTAAGCCCTCCGAGCCGTAGCCAACGCTTCCTTCGACTGCGTCTTGGCCAGGATTCCAACTAGCTTAGTCATGAGAGATCCGTTTGTCTCAGCCTAAGGTGATCTGATTGCTTGAAAAGAATTCCCCTAGCCTCTTTTTCGCGGGAAGTCTTTTAGATGCACTCCTAGACGGTTGGCCTTCGAGTCAGAATTTCATGAGTAAGCCTGTCTATGTCGGCGAACTAAAGATCGGGCAGTATGTGATCATTGACGGTGAGCCCTGCCGAATTGTTGATTTCGAAAAGTCGAAGCCAGGCAAGCACGGATCGGCCAAGGCTCGGATTACTGCGATCAGCGCCTTCACTGGTCAAAAGAAGACGCTTCTGAGTCCCGTGGATGGCAGAACGGAAGTTCCGATGATCGATAAGAGGACTGCTCAGATTATTTCCATCTCCGGGAATAATGTCCAGATGATGGATATGGAGAACTACGCCACTTTCGAGAGTCCCCAGCCTGACGACGCCGAGCTCAAGGCCTCCTTGGCCGCGGGCGTCGAGGTCGAATATTGGGACGTTCTCGGGCGTAAGATGATCGTTCGCAGAAAGGGCTGACACCCCTTCTCGTCACGAGAACCGGCTACCGTTAAGCATCTCAAACTGCGTCCAGGGATGACTCTGGATGCTCTAGCCCGCGAGATGAAAGCAACTCATGTGCTCGGAGCAGGGCGAATCGGCGAGGCCGTTGATGTCGTTTCAGAGATGTTCCATGATCGCTCTTTCACGAATTTTCTGACAATTGCAGGTCCCATGGTGCCCGCGGGTTTCCGACTGCTATTCGGGGACCTGATTGATCGAGGCTTCCTAGATGCGATTGTAACAACTGGCGCAAATTTGACTCACGACGTGATAGAGAGTCTTGGACTCTATCATTACAAAGGTAGCTTCCAAGTTGACGATAGAAAACTGATCCAGCGCGGTTACAGCCGGATTGCAGACATTTTCGTCAAGGAGTCATCTTTCGAGAGACTCGACATAACCGTAAGAAAATTGTTGCGCAAGATTCCTGTCGCAGACCGTCGAAACTTCGCTTTCTCAGACTTGTTATTCAGACTTGGTGGGATGATCAAAGATCGAGACTCCATCCTTCACAAGGCAGCAAGCAGAAACGTGAAAATATTCTCGCCCGGACTGCTAGACTCGATACTTGGACTGAGTCTCTGGAGCTTTGCCCAGACAGAGACGTTACAACTGAATCCGTTCAGTGACGTGACGAAGATGGTGAACATGGCGGTGGGCGCTGACAAGATTGGCGTGCTAATTCTAGGCGGCGGCGTTCCGAAACATCACACCCTGCTCGCTAGTGTCCTCCGTGAAGGAGTAGACAGGGCTGTCCAGATCACATCAGACCGTCCCGAACCAGGCGGGTTGAGCGGAGCGCCCTTGTCGGAGTCGATAAGCTGGCGGAAGATAAGGAAAGGCGGAAAGTTCGTAGACATCTACGGCGACGCAACCATCTGTCTTCCATTAATCATTGGAGCTGTTCTGGACAGGGTTAAGAAGCGCGATCGACGATTAGTGGAATAGGATGGAAGCCGTAGGGCGATCCCTCACCGATGCAGTCCGGAAAATGCTCCGGATGCCCAATGTTGACGAGCGGGCGATCAAGGAGCTAGTGAAGGATCTCCAGAGAACTCTGCTACAAGCAGATGTGAACGTCGAACTAGTCCTCCAACTCTCTAAGGCTGTAGAAGAGCGCTCGATCAAAGAGAAGCTTCCGCCTGGAATCAATCGTCGAGAGCATGTCGTCAAGGTTCTCTATGAGG
>VBBB01000042.1:0-3162 GCA_005882955.1 Candidatus Bathyarchaeota archaeon
GGGTGGCTCTGTCCTCTTTCTATTGGGGTGGAGTCTTTCTATAATAGATTCCGTATAGACCCTTGAGCACTCTGAAGTGTTGGGAATGTGTAGAAATATTCGACCCCTATTCAACTTCGATCCGCCTGCCACTGACGAGGAGATTCGGGCTGCTTCACTGCAGTTTGTTCGGAAGATCAGCGGCTTCAACCAGCCTTCGAAAGCAAACGAGCGTTCATTCACAGCGGCTATAGAAGAAATAGCTCAGGCTTCAGGACGTTTTCTACATTCACTTGAGACGAGCGCGAGGCCGAAGAACCGGAAACGAGAGGCCGACTTGCGAAAGTCTAGGTCTGCCCAGAGGTTTCCGTCACTGGCTGGGTTCTGAACGGAGAACCTTCTCCATCAAGATCCATCCCACCTGTCGTTTGAATCCGAGCTTGTTATTGATAGCCAGCATCGAAGCGTTGCCAGAATCGTTCCACGTCTTTATGGTCCCGTACCCGTTCTTCTTCCCAAAATCGATGACTTTGAGTTTCAGGGAAGTGGCTATGCCCCTGCCTCGATACTCGCGTATGACTCCAGTATCGTCCTGATTCAGGACACCCTGCTCCGAATCGATCCGATGCACATCACTCATTCCCACAAAGTTGGAACCGTCCTTGGCTAGAAAGTAGCCGTCAGGGAGGAGCTGAGGGTTCTTGAGCGAATAGGTATCCCAGTCCTTGTAACTCAGAGGCGTGAAATCCGCTTCGCGAGGCATGTCTGCCTGGATCAGTTGGACGAGTTCGTGGATCTTCCTCAGCGAGTCTTGACCGTGACTCTGCTCTTCGGCAAGTGTTGTGAGCGTTATTCCATCCTTCAGAACCTTCTCGATGTATCCATGGAAAGGCGTAGTGTCAGCCGTTGACAGGTCTAGGCGCGACTCCCAATTCCTCGCTCTTTCAGAGAATCCTCTTCTCTGGAAGAATTCTATTCGTCTGGGAAGATCTTCTTTGGCCATTGTCCAGGCGAGCATAGCATTTCGACTAGAAAGTTCCTCTTCGACTCGGGTGTAGATTGCTCGCCCCACGCCTCTACATTGCTGTTCAGGGTCTACAAGGATGCCGGCCATGAATTTTCTTGGATGATACATGTCAGGTACATTGATCAGTTCCCCGAAGCCGACAATCCGGTCCCGTTCAAGATCGACACATTCGAACCGCTTCAGGAGATACTTTGTCCGGTCCACGCTCTCGTCACGGCTACGACGTTCCGCTACACTAATGCGATAGTCAGGATAATTCGCATTATAGACCTCAACCAGCCTTTCGTAACTGCTGGAACGAAACTCTCTGAACCCAAGGGAGAGAGTCCTCTGCTCACTCATATTGCAGCTTAGCTCGTGGGAGGTATGTCAAGCTTCGCGGTTTCTCCTCACAAGCGATCAGTTTGGGCCGGAGCGAAACCTCGTTAAGGTCCACTTAGCAAGCGGAGGGCATGTCTAATCCTCTACACGGGTCGGCTAGTGAGGCGAACCTCAGACGTCTCGTCAGAAATCGGACTTTGACGGGGGCGCTGGTCGTCTTGGCGGTCATAGTCGCCGGGGTTGCAGGTTATAGTCTGGGCCACACTGGCGGGTATGCTTCAGGCTACTCCACCGGGTACTCTGATGGGAACTCTGACTACAACAAGATTCAGGAGAGCATCAATAGCACCGAGCTCAACTACTATGGCTATCTCCAACAAGTGATAAGCAAGCTGGCCGTTGATTCACAGAACAAGTCTGTAAAATCGCCTAGTGCGGGCTTCGACTCTCTCTCCTCAGTGTTCAAGGCAGCGAACGCTTCCTCGACTGTCTTCGGCCAGAATCTGACCCTTTGCACCCCTACGGCCAAAGGATACTTCCAGGCGACGGCGGCGAACACTGGTAACTCGAATTTTGCGAGCCTCTACCTGACCATCTGTCTCTACTACCTCAAACTCGCAAATGACTACACGGGTCGGCTGACCTCATTTACTCTACAGAATCTGAGCAACGATTTCACACTCTTAGCGATCAACCTTCTCAATCTGGACAGTGTCATTCAGACCTATCCTTGAGAGACAGATGCCCAGTTTTCTCCAGCCGAAAATGACAGGGCTTCTGGACCAGCTCCAATGAACGGTTTAATGCTCCGAAACGATATTCATGGCTTGATACTCAATGGATGATGGCGAGTTTCTCCGCCTCTTCCACGACGGAAACCTTTCAGGAGAAGAGTTTCGTCACAGGGGTCATCTTCGCCTTGCTTGTCTCGTTCTCTCCAAACATTCGAGGGTCGAGGCTGAGAGTATGGTTGCTCGCGAAATTCGGCGGTTTGCTGTCGCGAATGGAGCTTCGAACAGGTATCATGATACCCTGACGCTTTTCTGGGTACGCGTCGTGGGTCACGCGACCGAGAATGCGCCAGAAGCTCGGAGTATTGACGATCTCCTGGCTAGATTTCCATACTTGCTCGACAAGAGTCTTCCTTATCGTCACTGGCGAGCAGAGACTTTCAAGTCGGACCGGGCTCGTGCAGGCTGGGTTGAGCCGGATCTGGTGCCAGTTCCCTGAATTGAACGAACGGTAGTATGATGCTGGATTGTTGCCTCTGGTTCTACGCGGGCGTCTCTAGAAGGAGCTTCTTCTCTTCTCGCAGGAAGTTTAGGAGTGCGGTGTTGACTTCGTCCGCATGGGTCCAGGTTATGCAATGCGGTCCATTCTTGATTGTGACGAGACGCGCTCCCGCGACGAGTTTGGCAGTGCGCTGGCCCGAGCTGGCATATGGGACGATCCGGTCTGCATCGCCGTGAATGACGAGGGTAGGCGACTGGACGCGGGCTAGGTCTTTCCTGAAGTCTTCGTACCATGTCCGTACGCATGCGACGCTGGCGTGGGACCCGGCCATGGCCGCGACGTTCCAGCTGTTCCGGATCGCTTCCTCACTGATTCTCGTGCCCAAGTTCTGGTCGGTATTGTAGAAGTTCTTGTAAAAGTCTGTGAAAAACGCATAGCGGTCTGCAGCGACAGCCTTCTCTATCCCATCGAATACAGGCTTGTCCACCCCTTCCGGATTGTCAGGCGCCTTCAGGAGGTACGGTGGGACGCTGCTGATGAACACCGACTTCGAAACATTCTTGGAACCATATCGTCCCTGGTAGCGTGCGACTTCGCCGCCT
>VBBB01000042.1:3237-9284 GCA_005882955.1 Candidatus Bathyarchaeota archaeon
CTCGCTGAACGTATCGTAATTGTAGCCCGTTGTGGGCTTGCTTGACTGGCCAAAGCCCCGGCGGGAGTATGTGATTACTCGATAACCGGCGTCCAAGAGAGGCGGGAGCTGTCTCTCCCAGCTAGCCCCGCTCAACGGATACCCGTGGATCAGGACGACTGGTTTGCCTGATCCATGATCTTCATAGTGGAGGTCAACATTCCCGGAGTTCTCTTTCCCAACAGTAACAAATGGCATAATGAATCGAGCTCTTGTCCCGACGTTGGATATTTATGATTATTGCTTACTCATTGGTCTAGAGTCGAAGAAAGAAAAGCCGCCAAGAAGACGAACTTATTGACGGTTCTTGCGGGTTTTCATCGATTGAAGGATTTCGCTAAAGATCTCGATTGTGCCATCTTTTCTCGCTTGGTCGGTGATCTTTCGCTTGTTGACTCTAGTGTTTGCGAGAATTGCTCTAATGTCATCCATGTCCTTCTGACTCCTCTCTCTAGGAATGGTCGCTTTACTCATTCTGAGCTTGGCGAGGATCAACGACTCGGGAACTTGGAAGTAAGTCTTGACTCCCCGTACTGTCCCCTTCCTTCTCTCCGGAGGGCTCTCGACCAAGATTAGGTCAGCAGTGAATGGTGAGAGTCTATCTGCGACGGTGATGACATTGTATCCGGATTTTAGTAGTCGACGAATTTTCTGTATGTCTGCCTTGACACCAGCCTCTTTCATTCCACGGAAGAACCTGTTCGTTTCTCGTGGGGAAATGTAAACTACGAAGTCGGCGTCGAGAGTTGTGCGTGGTATGCCGTAGTAGCTTGCAGCTACGGCTCCAGTGATTGCGTAGCCAGTTTTTTCACGGTTGAAATGCTCGATGAGGGCTTGAACGAATTCTTGGAAACTACGGGGTTTCAGTGGGTTCGACGTCCGGCCTGGAACCGTTTTCTCGCCTTTTCCAATAGTCGGGAGGTCGAGATGTATGGGTAACGGTTCTTGATGGAATCTATGGTTACGCTGGTGATCGAGCTGGACAGCTCCAGCGAAATGTTTACGCGCTCCTCGGGGCTCATTCTTCGGAACCTGTTGTTCCGGTGAGAGGGCGGTGCCCTGTACTCAACATTAGTCGTGGTCGTTCAACCTTTCGCGGATGAAAGGTCAGGTCATGAATAAAGGATTCCTACCTTCCGCCAGTCCGTTATCTCGTGTCTCAGAGTTCTCGTAAGCTCAAATATCTGCAGGAGCTTGGAGAGTGATTCATGGTCGGCTGGGGTTTTGCGTTCGGCAGAGGATTCGTCGTGCTCCTCTGGAGCATCGTCTGGGCCATCGTCGCGGGAATAGTCGGCGTACTTGTTATCGGCGGATCTCTTTCTAGCTTAGTCTCTAATCCGACTGCCGTGACCTCCAACCCTACCGGATTCATCACGGGATTTCTCGCGGCGTCGTTTCTTGGAATCTTCCTCATCATCTTTATCGCAGTCATTGGACTCTACGCGACCATTGTCAAAGTGGCTGTGGATGGGGCGCTCTCGCAGCTGGAAAAATCTGGACAGTACAATAGAGGATCATCTTCGACGGGATCCCAGTCAATGGGTTCGCAGCCGACACTAGTGGCTCCCGCGATGAGGAAGTTCTGCGCGAACTGTGGGACCGCCCTGCCAGGGGGGACGACCAAGTGTCCCAACTGTGGAGCAAGCCTCTGAGATCGATTGGGGGGTTTCCACGAACAATTGATTCGGAAATTACCTCAAGACACGTGAAATGCTGAACATGAGTTGTGAATGGCGACTGATACTGGATCCACGCCTTGCCGAGAACCTGGGAGTTCTAAGGAAGGGCAGTTCTGCGTCGCGAGACTGGCCTGCATACCTTGTTTTCTTAGATGGCCCGTTGCTAGCCGGATCTTAACAGGGACCCATCAAGAGCCCCGTTCGCATCTCTCTGCCGTCAAGCGGATTTTATCATCGGCCCGGATCCTCAGGCGTTTTCCAGGCGACTTCCTTGGCACCCTCAGGCTGATCAGCATAATCAGCCTCGAAGGTAACGGCAGGTTGAAGCATCAAAACGGAGAGGTTCCGAGACTGGCAAGGATTGAGCGAGACCGTTCGTGACCTGGTGCGTCAGATGCTCAGACTGCACTTCGACGACGCCACCATAGTCTTCCACCTCAAGTCGGCCAAAATACGCAACGCCCAGAGGATCCTGGACAGTGTCCTGGAAGAGGCGAAACGAGAAGCCATAGCTCGACTAAGCTCCAGAAACCGCTAGGGTCTGCGGAAAGAAGGACAGCCACCCTTCTCGGAGCTCTCATATCGAGACTCGAAATTCTCGGACCACGATACATTGTCACATGTCCCCGATTGTGTACCTGTTCGATAAATACACAGATATTTTGAAACAGCCACCGAGAAAAAACCTTGAAACCAATCATTCCAATAGTTGCGATTCTTGCAATTACTTCGCTTCTACTGGTACCAGTCTTAACTGTCTACGCGGACACGTCGCTTCCAATGACCGGTTCACAATGGAGCATTCTAGAGCTGCTCGACTCAAAGATCAAGACGACTCACGCTGACACGATCTCAACGGGAGGAGTCGAATTCCTCTTTCCCGATGCTACAGCAACCCCTGCAGGCTTCGCCAACCTAATGACCAACGGCTTCACAGCAAGCCTAACAACCAGCAATACGCTGACAGCCACAATAACAATCGTCACTTCATCATCTGCAACAATGTTCGTGGGTAACCCGGACGGCGGCTGCCCTGCGGCCTCACCAACCAATTGTCCGGGATCAGTGCGACTGTACTTCACGTCAAATCTTCCACAGGCCGGCATGTCCTCGTGTCTCGGAACCAACGGGAATAGCTCGCATACGGTCGTCGCGAACGAGTTCGACTACTGGTGGTCCAACACGCCAGTCCCAGCCATGACCGGAATCCCTGGCAGCTACTACCAGTTCTCCCCGACGGGCGGAGGTTCCAACGGCCCAATAACCATACAGGTCAGCCTGAACCCGATGAGCTGGTCCGACCTGTGTGGCCACCCGGGCACTTTCGACCTGGCAGCCTTCATGGCGTCGATATCTAACATCAAGGACGTCGGACTCTCATTCGGCAGCGGCTTCTTCTTCGAAAACGGAGTCGGTGTAGACGGAGCCACAGGCTCAGCGACGTTCCAGCTGACAAGCTACACAATATCCTAGCCACATCCAGCAACAGAAAACGCCTCTCATCCTTTTTTCTTGAAATGTCCGTGTGCAGTCGAGCTGCGATCCTCTCGATAAGCTCAACCTTGCAGATGTCGGGTCAGCGGAGCTACTGGCGCGAACGAGCGACCCGGACGGTCGAAAAGGACTATTGGAAACTGGACTCTGATACTAAACAGCGTTCGACAGGCAAGTTAGATTACTGGAAACTCAACTTCTGCGCTTGGAGCGATATGCCTGCTGACGAGGCGCGAAAGCTTGAATCGTCTCTTTGAGGGAGTTTTGGGGCCGCGAGTGCTCTTAGTCCGGAGAGTTGGTCGACAGTAAAACCGTTGGGTCTATGAAGCAGTCAGAATGTGGAACGATACTTGCTATACTAGGAATTTTTCATAGACCAGGATCTTCGCAGTCTTCTCGAACCCCGAACAGACGAGGGCTCGCACCAATGGTGATCTTGAGGGAAGGAGGACTCGTACCTTCTCACGCTTCCGTCGATGCATCAAGAACCTGAGCATTCGAGAGAATTTCAAAATATCGCCCTGCTCTCCTGCCAAGAATCCCATCGTCAAGATTCTGTCCTCGTCCAGTAGAATACAGCAAGAGCTCGGCTGCCTGTTCTTGGACGTTATGAAAACGCGGCGTTGGCTCATGAGTTTTCTGAGGGTCTGAAGTGTCAATGGATACCATGTCCATCCGTCAGAATACATTGCATGGTTTTCCGCAAAATTGGGGCTTTGTCTCAGCCAGCTCCAGAGAGGTTTTGCGGAGCGTCTCGCCGCTGTGACACCGGCAGGTCTCACGCGGAGTCCTCTGGTAGTGTCCAGTCGCTGGAAAGTCTGGATGACAGGGAATCCGATCTTCTGCAGGTGTTTTCTGGACGCATGGTTTCTGCTGCCGGTAGAGAGACGTGCGACCCTGGCGCCTCTTCGTCTTGCCCATTCTAAGAGTGCCTTGTTCAGCTTTCCAGCGATTCCGAGGCCGCGGTATTGCTCGTGGACCCGTACGCCTTCGAGCCAAGCAACGTACGGGGTCTGGAGGCTCGCATGAGCAACGCCTACCGTCTTTCCGTTTACGGTTGCAACTGTGAGTCTCGCGTTCTTGTCGGCGAGCCAGTCGTCCCAGACCTGCGGGAGATAGTCATGGCCGCTCCAGATCTTCTTCGAGATCTCTAGAACCGAAGATTTGTCTGAGGGTTTGGCTTTCCGAATCTTGACTTGGGCTGATTTCTGTTTTCTTGATGAATCTCGTGCGGGCGTCAAGGTTCTAAGGCCAGCGAAGTCGCAAGCATAACTCTGCTTGCAATGCACACTTTCAGTTCTCGGTCTGTTCGCTGCTAGTTTCGCGCTCGCATCCTACCGACGGCTGAGCAATCTTCTCAGGCTGGCGGTGGTGTAGTTGGACGATCGGGTGGAGGATTGGCGGGAGGAGGAAGTGTTGCTGGAGGGCTAGGTCTTCGTCTCGTCAGCTGGATAACTTGGAGGGCTACGCCTGTGGCCGCGATTAGGCCCACGATTATTGTGTATGTCTGTTCTGAGCTGGCTAGGCTCGCGATGTTCTGGACTTGACTATTTACTGTTACAGTGGCTGTTCCTGTTCCGCTGCTTCTGACTAGTGCCCCGGTTTGTGAAGCGTTTACGAGTAGAGTGTAGGACCCGGCTGCGTTTGACGGGAGCTTGAGAGAAACAGAGTAGGATGTTTGGCCGGAGGGTCGAACGTTGCTGGTGAGGTCTTGGACTGAGCGGCTAGGGGTCGTCAATAATGCCTGGTTGATCGTGAACGTTGAGCCGAGGCCTTGTGTTGCAGGTTCCGTTGGCGAGATTATCTGTATTGTCCAGGTGATGTTGTCGCCTGGGGAAGCGGTTGTGGGTCCGTTTATTGAGACCTGAAGGCTTCGACTGTCAACAACGTATAGGGTCGTGGTGGATAATGGGGCTCCTGAGAGCCATTCGTCGAGTCCGATGCTGTAGGCGCCGTAGTAGTTGGATGTGGGCAGTATCGTGTCTGTTAGGTTGCCGGATCTAGTGGAGAAGAAGAAGCTGAGGAGGTGCGTCTGCGAGATTACTGGTATTCCGCTCATCCTTGCTACAAAGAACGCTTCCCTAGGTAGACCTGTGGCTGTTATTGTGACGGGTTGTTGGTAGCCCGAGTTCCCGGTGTTCTGTATGGCTAGGCTCGGCGTGTCGCGTGGGCCGAGTCTCGCTGTGAAAATGTCTGTCTCTCCCGTCAGGATTTCTCTCCCGAGCGGTCTTACTGCCCTTCTTCCGTCCGTCCATACTGGGTAGGTTTGGTTTCCGGACACAGCCAGGTTGAAGTAATCACCGATGAAGCCGATGGTGAAGAGTGGATCTGTGCCTACGTCTGTAACTCTGCTGTTTGGACTTATCGTGGTCCCGTGGTTCGTGGCTGTGGCGTAGAATATGTCATATCCTAGTCCGACGGGGTCGAGCCTCTGATCTCCCCAGATAATATGGACGATGTTGTCACTGGACACTCTCAGCCATGCGAAGAAGTGTCCGTTCTGGCTGGAGTGGTCGTTTATCATAGTCGGCAGGCTCCAAGTCGTCCCTCCATCGATAGAGGCTACCAGGTAGACGTCTGCCGGATCGGTGCTGTATTTTGCCTGACGGGCTCCATAGGCGATATAGACGGTCCCGTCTGGAGCGACATCCATTGAGGGGAACATCGAACTCCACCATCTGAAACAGCAAGAGCTACCCTCACTGGCGAAGGTTAGCTGCTGGGGAATCGGAGCCGCCACTAGAGGCGGGGAGAATGACGTTCCGCCATCTATTGATCTCGTTATCATGATGATGGCTGACGCGTTCAGGAACCCGTTCGTTCCAGTGTCTAAGT
>VBBB01000042.1:9366-9852 GCA_005882955.1 Candidatus Bathyarchaeota archaeon
ATCCTGTGATTACTCGGCCAGTGATGGAAGACGCAGGCGATGTTGCCACGGGACTTGCAGCTACTGGGCTGGACCAAGTGACCCCGGAGTTTGTTGAGTGGACTTGCATTACCGTGGAGTTCACTTTGCAGGAGGAGGAGAGGGGACAGAATTCTGTGAAGTCAGTATAGGACACGTAGACAGTGTCGAGGGAGGGGTTGTTCTTGTTGGGACCGACCGCGAGATACTCCTTGTCATAAATCTCTGATACGACTGATGATGTGCCGGCGAACGTTTTTCGCTGGACCGCAACATGATTGGTCCAGTGCACGCCATCCGTCGATGTAGCAACAACTAGGTCGTCGCTGGTAACCATGCCGGAAGCAGAAGAGGCTAGGGAAAGAAAGGAGTAGTAGAAAGTCCCCCCACGGTCAACTCCCAGAGCAGGATCAGACGCAAAAGTATCATTGCCTCTGGATAAGGCTAGAAAGGATGGGGCTGACCAGT
>VBBB01000043.1:0-7759 GCA_005882955.1 Candidatus Bathyarchaeota archaeon
TACCACAAAGAGCAAGAAGTAGCTCGTGTGATTCGGTTCAGAACCCATTGCTCCTATTGTGGAAAAATAGACTCCTCTTATGATCTCAGTGTTCTGTAAGACCTGCTCTTTTCCTTACTTGAGAGTATTCGGCTATGTCGAGTTCGAGGAAGGCTTCGCCGATGTCTCCCATTGTCTGCTTGAAATGATGCCTTTCGTAAAGCTGCTTTGCGCGCATGTGTATTGTCGAGGTCTCCACACCGACAGCGCCTCTCGCGAGCGAGTCGCTAGTCGCCTTCTCCAGTAGAAGTGTTCCTACTCCTTTTCCTCTCTCTGCCTCCGAGACGTAGAAAGCGGATATGAACGCGTTCGGCCCTCCATCGATAATGTCTTCATGCATCAGATAGTGGATGAAACCGACGACTCTAGAGTCGGCTTCTGCGACAAGCAGCTCCTTTTTTCTAGCTGCTCTTTGTACCGATTTTAGTCGTCCTGAGATAGGTTTCCAGTCAAACCATTCAGATAGAAGATCGTCGACGCCGGCGGCATCTGTCTTCAACGCTCTCTTTACTAAAAGGGTTTTGGACAAGTCTCATTGCGGCCCCTCCGGCAGAGAGGACGATCTCCACCAAGACGGATAAAGCCTCCGACTAGGTGGCCTGATTCCTAGCCGATGTAGCTTGGGACAGTTGAAGACTGGAAGGATTTGAGAACTCTCAGCAAGGTCTCCTCGGCTTTGCTCCGGTCGGAGTAGTGTTCCATTAGAGCTGAGGTCCAGAGATGGTAAACCATTCCTCCCTGCTCCGCAGCCTGGAAGAAACCCAACTCCTCGAGAGATCTTGTCAATGATAGGAGCCGATCAGAGAGGACTGAAAGAGCCGCAGTTATCGTCCAGTCACCTGTCTGGTCAAGCATGACATGTATGATTCCATCAGAGAAAGTCAGCGATACGCTTCCCCCCGGCCTGAGTGAGGAGTCTAGGAGGCCTGCCATCGACAACGGATCGTAGGCTCCCTGACCACTGAGTGGAGCGTTCTCTGTCATGATAACTGCCCGCCCGCAAGAACAGGCTTAACAGTCGTGTAACTCAGTCCCGCGAAGGCGCGGAACTTGTGAGCGAATTCTGGACGTTTATATCGAACAGAAGCCTCTCCAAGGCTTCCCTCGGGCTCAAACATGTCCATGTATGATCTGGAGGAGGATAGGCTCGTAGCGGAGATAACGGGTAGAGGTGCCCGAAGGTTACTCATACAACTACCCGACGGGCTAAAGAATGAGGGACCCCGACTCGCCAGCTTTGTCCGAGAGAGAACGGGTGCAGAAGTATTTGTCTCAGCGTCCTCGGCCTGGGGCGCTTGCGATCTATCCCTCGACGCAGCTGCGCGTCTGAAAGCTGACCTTCTGGTTCATTACGGTCATAACGAATTTCTGCGCGACGGGTCCAACGGCATACCTGTCGTCTATATTCCCGCCAAGAGCAGACACGAAATAATCCCAGTCGTGGATAAGGCGCTACCGCTCCTACAGGGACCACGCATAGGATTGGCCACGGTCGTCCAACATCTTCACAATCTTCCAGACGCTGTCAAGTTCCTAGAAGAGAAAGGGTTCAAGGTCCAGGTTCCCGGACGCGGACCCTGGTCGCACGACACTGGCCAGGTCCTGGGCTGCGATTATTTCGGATTAAAACGAATTGAGCCGGAAGTAGACTCGTTCCTGATAGTAGGAAGCTACTTCCACGGCCTCGGAGCAGCGCTCTCGCTGGAAAAGTCGACAATACTAGCCGACCCATACGATAAGACTGTTCAATCGCTCGACCAGGACCGGGCACGAATCATACGTCAAAGATACGCAATGGTCGAGAAAGCTCGACAGGCAAACAATTTCGGAATAATCAAACCCGGCCAGTCCAACCCGACGATCGCACTGAACATTCAGCACCAGCTGGAGGAGAACGGCAAGAAAGCAGTCCTCCTCTACGCCGACGAAATAAGACCCGAAAAACTGCTAGACTTCACAGATGTAGAGGCTTTTGTCGACACGGCCTGCCCAAGACTCGCCCTCGACGATCCAGAGAGATTCTCAAAACCCATCGTCACGCGGGACGAGATCATGGTCGTAATGGGCGCATGGACTTGGGAACAGCTACTAGAGCGCGGCCTGGTCCGCCTCTAAAATGGCCGACAAGACCCGCCTCTCAAAACGCCAGCTAGAGACTCAGCTCAGCAGACTGAAGATCCTCGACAAACCCGATCCAAAGCTCGAACAGTATCCTGTCTCCTCTGAATCTGCAAGCGAACTCCTCTACATGGCTGGATTCGAGCATAATGATCTAGATAGTCGAGTCGTCGACCTCGGTACTGGGACAGGACGCCTCGTGATAGGTGCGGCGCTGATGGGTGCGCAAGAGACTGTCGGAGTAGACATGGATGAGCAATCCCTAGCCTTGGCTAGAGAGAATGCAGAAACAGCAGGAGTGAAGGTCGTATGGATCCATTCCGATATAGAGAAGTTCAACGGGAGATTCGACACTGTGATAATGAATCCTCCCTACGGGACTCGAACATCACACGCGGACACGCGATTTCTAGGTAAAGCCTTCCAGCTGGCCCCCGTAGTTTATTCTATCCATAAATCAGCAACAAGAGATTTCCTGGTCCAGTTTGTTAAGAGGTCGGACTGCCAGGTTGACCAGGTACGATCCATGAGCATGGAGATTCCCCACCTCTTCGAATTCCACCAGAAAAAACAGAAGAGAGTCGAGGTTGACCTCTACAGGATTATCCGAACACGTTCAAGAAGTGTTTGAAGGGGGTTTTGTTACATTCTTCCTTGGAAGAGGGCGAACGTGTTGCCGTTGGGGTCTGTGAGTATTGCGAAGTGTCCTTTTCCTGTTTCCTGTTTTGGCATGACGACTGTGGCGCCGAGGCTTGATGCTTGTTTCAGGGATTCGTCTATGGATTTGACGCTGAAGTAGTTGAGAATTCCCTGCTGGGACATGCCTTGCATGGGCTTGTAGAGTCCACCCATTGTCTCGTACGGTGACTTGGCGTCTTTGTGGCTGATGAGCCAGTAGTCCATGTTTCCGCCTTCCATCTTGGTGAATTTCCAGCCGAAGAGCTGTTCGTAGAACCGGGCTATCTTTGATGGTTCTTTGGCAGGGATTTCGAAATGGACTAGGGTGTGGTACTTGGGAGCTGTTTTGCTAACGGTTTTAGTGGATTCCATCTTGGTATCAGCCTTTCTTGCCCCTCAGCCAAGTAACTCTTAAAGTTCCTCCAGGCCCGATCGCGAGAAGAAAAGTATACAGTTCATTCTCGTGCGATAGAACTAGCTTTCTTGTTCCTTAGTAGGAGCCGGCTTGCTTGGAGCCTCGATAATGGTTCCCGTCGTTCCCTGGGCGGGAGAGGCCGGCATCGGCTCCATGGACGGCAGTCCAGGAATTATTCCGGATATGGTAGGAGCTATCTTGCTGATTTTTCGCGGCCGAATACGCATCTTTCCAGCCCACTGGCGGAGCCGATTCGGTGCGCCACCCGAACTCTTCAGCTTGGATCTGTCTTGCAGTAGGAAGTAGGTGGCTAGAAATGATGTAACTCCAAGGATGACGCCTGTCCAGACATTGATTCCTGATAGTATGGCCGTGGTTGTTCTGCCAACATAGTTTTGCAGGTAGGCATTGTTGGAATAGTCGAGGTAGAGCGCTGTCAAGAGCCCGATTATCGCACTAGTTTCCGCGATCACTCCGAACTTCGTCTTCAACGGTATCGGTGGGATCAGTTTCTCTTCCGGCCGAATGGGGACCCTGCGCAGTCGACCCGGCGCCCACCAGTTCAACCGCTTCATCATCATCATGATCGAAGGCACGAGATAGATTCGAGTCAGAGTTGCATCCAGCAAGACAACAATGAAGATAGCCAATCCCAATTGCTGAAGCATTGGAATCTGTGACAACATCATCGTCCCATACGCCCCCGCAGTAACCAGACCCGTCACAGTGATTATGCCTCCAGTACGTTCGACTGCAGTCTCAATCGCCTCCTCATCCTTCGCACCGCCCGCAACATACTCGCGGATCCTAGTCACTAGGAAAATGTCATAATCGAGTCCAAGCCCGACCATGATCACCAAGAGCATGATGGGGAGTATCCAGATCAGTTCCACCGAGAAGTACGTCTTGAAGAAGTAGACCGTGGCGGCCATCGCCCATGATATGCTGAGGAGGATTGTGAAGATCAAGCGTAGAGGCGTAAAGACAGAGCCCAAAGCGACTAGGAGGACAATGAAGACTCCTACCAGCACGAGAGCGGTGAGGTTGAAGTAATCAGAACCGCTCGAGGTGGCTAGATCACTGACCGAGGCTGTCGCTCCACCTACGAACATGGTGGATGAGGCCAACAGCGGGTCCTGGCTCTTCAGGACATTCACATTAGCACGAATCTGAGCAACTGTTGCGATGGCTTGATCAGAATAGGGCTCACTATCGAATGCAGCCCAGACCATGGCTGACTTCCCGTCGCTGCCTAGGAACGGCTTCATGCTTCGGATCATGGCCTGCTGCTCGGCAGTGTTCAGCTGGCCGAAATTCGCGAAAGGAATAGGGTTTCCAGAAGGATGAGTCAGTCCGTATACCTTGGAGACTCCTGGAATCATGGACGTCGAGTTTTCTGCTAGGGATATTGCTTTCAATGCCGTGATGTTGATCTGACCGCGGTAGACTAGCATGACTGGCGTCCGGACTATCGTGTAGGTTGGCGTGACTGTTCCAGCACCAAAGCCTTGGCTCATGATATTGTATCCGTTCTTGCTCTCCAGAGAAGATGGAATCTGTCCAATCAGATCGTGACTCGTCTGGGAAGTCAGAACAGTGCTAGCTGCGGGGAGTGAGATGGCTAACGCTATCAGAAGAACCAGTTTCGAATGTTTCGCAGTGAACTGTGCCGCCCGAGCATAGTAACTAGCACCGACGAGCTTCCTCTTCCTCCACAAACCCAGTCCCCGAGGCCAGAAGATCCGATCGCCGAAGAGCGAGAGAGCGGCTGGGACCAGTGTTAGAGCAACAAGCAGTGCAATCGAGATTCCCAACATGACCGCAATACCCACAGAACGCAGAAGACCAAAACTGGCGAAAGCGAGTGTGCCAAATGCGATGACTACGGTCGCGCCGCTAGTCGCGATGCTCTCACCGGCCCACGTGACAGATCTCTCAACGGCATCCTTCTTTCCCCTACCCAACATGCGTTCCTCCGCATAACGGCTTACGAGGAAGATGCAGTAGTCGGATCCCGCGCCGAGCATTGAGACAGGAAGCAAAGTCAAGACAAGATAGTGAACGCTGGTAACATACGAGCCTACAAGGTAGACGAGGCCGAAGGCTATTCCTATCGAGAGACCGATAGCGGCGATCGGAATCAGAGGCGCGACGAGGGAAGCAAAGAATACTCCAACAATCACGAGGATCAACGTGATCGTTATCGGATCAATACGTTCGATGTCGGTTACAGTTTGTGTCTGAATGTCGTAGTTGAATGCTGGCGCGCCAGTGACGTATACAACCGGGCTCTCACCACTGATAATGTCCGCTATCCCTACATCGTGCCTGATCTCTGGCACGCTATTCATCGGGTCGGGACCGTTTGTCTTGAAATCGATAATCACCAGCATCGTATCATTCTTGGCCGATGCAAACTGAGAATAGACATCTCTGCTCGGCTCTACAGGATATGTCAGCATGTTGTAATTACGGAGGATCTGCAGCCCTAGACTAGACAAGTCGGAGCTGGTGGCTGAGGCGCCTAGGTCATAGATCGTGCCCATTATCGTAAGCTGGACCGAGTTCGCATTCACCTCTTGGGCAACCGTGTTTATGGCGAACGATCTTATCGCGTTCTGATCATTCCAACAATTGTTGTTAGAGCATCCGATTCCCGAGCCGCCACCATAAATATTGAAGAATCTGGCAGCGGAAACAAAGAGGCTCAGAGTCTGAGCATCAAGAGGAAGCGATTCAACGAACGGCAGGGTGATGTTGTAGTAGGAAGGTTGCGTCGCCAAGAGCGGATGGCCTTTTGTGACGTTCTGTGCACGGGCAAACGCTCCAACGAACAGCTGTAGCGGGGTGTAGGTTGTGGCTGGGAATGTCTGGTTCCAGGATTTGTAGAAGAGCGTCAGATAGTTGAAGGCGACCGTCTGATAAGCTGCGGGAGTTTGAGACGAGACGATGGGCCAACTTGAGTTGTATGCTTGGCTGTTGTAGGCCGCGAGCTGTGCCTGGTCGATGGTTCCTGAACCTGAATTTACCAGCGAAATCCATTGACTCACGTAGGTGCTGGGTATGCCGAACTCGATGTTCGAGGCGAGGGTTGTCGCGTTCTTAGTCTGGTATAGTTGCAGGTGCACTACGCTGGTGTAGCCTAGGAGTAGCTGGCTGTAGATGTCGTAAATGCTTGTGATGTTATTGATGTTTGAGAGCTTTCCGTCGTTGTGAAGGGTTTTGTTTAGCGCTAGAGTGAAGTCTCGGACGTCGTTGCCCCTGATGTCACTTGCTGTAATGACGACGATGACGCTGCTGCCCTGGTCGATGCTGAACTCATTGCTCACGATGTTTTGTGCAAGGCTCGATTCGGAGTTCTTCGGGTTGAAGGCAGTCTCATTGTATACTATGACGCTCTGAACTTGCAGGATGGCTGGGATGCTAAGGACTAGGGCGATTAGCCAGATCACGAACACGGCTCTGTTGTGTCGGATGATGAGCCGAGCTAGTTTCGTGAATAGCACAGTTGGTCCTCTTTAGGATTGAAACGATTGAAAACCGGGACGGCGGCCATAAAGTCGTGGTGTAACTCGGAAACGTTCGAGAACGGCTGATACCCGAGTCTAGGCACATCTATAAGACGAAAAAAGGGACAGTCTCAAACAAGGGATCAAGTCACGAAGCCGATAACTCTCCTTCTAGCCCAAACCAGCCCTAAACTGGGAAAGAAGGAAGAAAACCTGAAGACAATCGCTACACAGGCGAATGCCGCCAGGAAGAAAGGGGTCGAGCTTCTGGTATTTCCTGAACTCCACCTGACCGGTTATACCATGCAAGACGAGGTGTACAACCTGGCCGAGCCGATTCCTGGACCCAGTGTCAAGAGAGTCGAGAAGCTCGCTAAAGAGCATGGATTACACATTGTGTTTGGGATGCCTGAAGAGAGCGCTGTCAAGGGAGTAATCCACAATACGGCAGTGCTCGTGGGTCCTAACGGACTCGTCGGCAAATATCGAAAGATCCACCTTCCGACTCACACGGTCTTTGAAGAAAGGCGCTACTATCGTCCGGGGCAAGAAGCTCCAATCTTCTCGATTCCTCTCGGAACAATCGGGTTGACGATCTGCTACGACCTCTACTTTCCCGAACTGACACGGCTCCAAGCACTAGCTGGAGCACAGCTAATAATCTGCATCTCGGCCAGCCCAGGTCTGAGACGCCGATTCTTCGAAGGATTCTGTCTGAGCAGAGCAATGGAAAACGCTGTCTATCTCGCTTACGTCAATCGGGTGGGGATTGAGGATGGGAATCAGTTCTGGGGTGGCAGCAGAGTCGTCGCACCAAACGGGTCGGTCCTAGTCCAGTGCAAGTATGATGTTGAGGATTACCAGCCTTGCAAGGTTGACTTGGACGAGGTTTCGCGCGCCCGAGCTTTCATACCGACGATAAAGGATCTTGAGCCTCAGCTATTCGACCAGTTGCGTACCAAGAGCAGAGAAGCCTGAAACGTGTCTAAACATTATCATA
>VBBB01000043.1:7772-13242 GCA_005882955.1 Candidatus Bathyarchaeota archaeon
CCCAAGGCGCGTCGCTTTGTGTAGTCGGATTGTTAATAGGTCTAACTCTACTCGTTGCATCGCCGCGCATCAGACTATTTCCTGTCAATGTGCTGTTCCTGCTTGTTGCCTGGTTCTGTCTCTGGTTCTTCTCGCACGATCTTTCCCACCACATTATCGGAAGAATTTTCGGCGTTGGTTTCCGCTACTATTTCTTGGGACGGTCGACGATAACGAGATTGAGTCTTCCAATTGCGTCCAACTTACTAAGAATGGTCCCAGTACTGGGATTGAAGATCGACAAGTCCAGTTTGAAATCCGCTTCTCCGAACAAGGCGCGCGCGATGTACGCTTCAGGGGCCATATCCTCCATGTTTCTACCATGGCTCGTAATTCCTACCGGATTCTTGGTTGGTCTTCCGGTTGGAATCTTGCTCACAATTCTGACGATAGCAAACGTTGTCTTTACTCTCTACTTCAGCCCCCGAGTAGGCGACCTTCATCATGCTCGAATGGTCAGAAGCTAGGTCGAATCATCTATCACCATACATTCTGAAGCCGATTGCTTAGTTTCTATCTAGAAATTCATCCTGAGAAGACTATAGTATATTAGCCGGGACGCCATAGGCATTCAAGGCATCTCTCTTGAAAGGCAGAAACTATCGTTCTCCCGCAGGTCAGGCTTACACCCGTTTGAAGTACATTCATGGATCCCCGACCCCGAAGGTCTCGAAGTTCAACATGGGGGATCTCTCGACTCATTTTGCCCGAAGGGTTCATCTTGTGTCCAGAGAGAATGTTCAGATTCGTCATAACGCCCTAGAGTCGGCTCGAGTTTCCGCCAACAAGGTTCTCTTCGACAAGTACGGCGAGACAGGCTACCGATTGCAGTTGTGCGTTTATCCTCACATTATTCTCAGAGAGAACAAGATGATAGCGACGGCCGGGGCTGACCGTCTCCAGGAAGGTATGAGACGGGCTTTTGGAAAGCCGACGGGAAGGGCTGCGCGCGTGCATGATGGCCAATCGATACTCATCGTCTATGTTCCAGAAGATGGTGTAGATACGGCTCGGAAAGCGTTAGACACCGCCTCGACGAAATTCCCGATGAGGAGCCGCATAACCGTTGAAGAGATTCCTGTGGAAGAGCAAGCTCAAGTTCCTGTAGAAGCTCCTGTGCCTCATGAGGAAGCCGAGCCGATCGAGGCTGCGGAAGAAGTCGCTCCGATTGTAACAGCGGGAGCCTAGTCTGAATGGTCAGCTCCGACGCCATCGTCGTCTGGCTTGAAAATGTAAGAAAGGACGACATTCACATCGTCGGCGGAAAGTGCGCCAATCTCGGAGAACTGACAGCAAATGGCGTTACGGTTCCTCCTGGCTTTGCAGTTACCGCGGACGCGTTCCGTCGATTCTTAGAAGAGACGAAGATCGGAGAAGTAATCCAAAAGACTCTGACGAGCGCTGATGGCCCGCGAGATCCGAAACAGTATGAAGAAGCGTCGCAAGCGATCCGGAAGATCATCGAGTCAGCCCCAATGCCAGCCGACATTGCCAACGAGGTTCGGAGTGCGTATCGGGATCTAGAACGGAAAACGAGTAACCCCCAGGTCAAGGTGGCCGTACGATCCTCAGCTACTAGCGAGGATCTTCCGGACGCGTCCTTTGCGGGACAACAGGATACGTATCTTAACGTGAAGGGAGAGGACGCGCTTGTCCACTACGTCCAGAAATGCTGGTCAAGCCTCTACACGCCACGTGCCATATTCTATCGGGAGGAGAAGGGATTCCCGCACGAAAAGGTGCTCATAAGCGTCGGGGTCCAGAAGATGGTTGAATCAGAAGTCTCAGGAGTCATCTTCACCCTCGATCCGGTCAACGGGGACCCGTCGAAGATCATCATTGAATCTAGCTGGGGCCTAGGCGAGGCGCTGGTTGCTGGGGTTGTCCGTCCGGACCGGTTCATTATCGACAAGGGGACGCTTCAGATTGTCCACAAGGAGATTGTCCCGAAGATGGTTGAGCATGTTCCGAATCATCAGACCGGGCTCACGATGGAACGAGAAGTTCCGGCGGAGCGTCGGAACGCTGCGAGCCTCGGGGATGAGCAGGTTGTTGAGCTTGCGCGGCTAGCTCGGGATATCGAGGATCATTATCAGACTCCGCAGGATGTCGAGTTCGCTGTCGAGCGTTCAAAGTCTGGTCAGAAGGTGTACGTGGTCCAGACTAGGCCTGAGACGTTCTGGGCGCGGATGAAGACGCCCTCAGAGGGGTCGAAGAGCCCCGTGCTTGATCGGATTGTCATAGTTCAGGGTCTCGCCGCGAGTCCTGGATTACACGCGGGACGGGCCAAGGTTGTGATTGGCTTGCAGGATGCGGGACGGATGATGAAAGAGAAGGACATTCTTGTTACTCGGATGACGAATCCAGACTGGGTTCCCTACATGAAGATAGCCGGCGCTATCGTCACGGAGGACGGTGGGACGACTTGTCATGCGGCGATTGTTTCTCGCGAAATGGGGATTCCGTGTATTGTCGGGGCGAGAAACGCTACGAAGGTCTTGCAGACTGGCAAGGAGTACACTGTTGATGCCAAGGCGGGGGTTGTCTATCAGGGCCTTGTCGAGGACGTTCTCAAACCGTCGGCTGCTGCTGTGGGCCAGCAAATCCCTACTGTCATTCCTGTTACCTCGACGAGAATCTACGTCAACATCTCTCTGCCAGAGCTGGCGGAGAAGGTTGCCCGGGAGACGCACGCTGATGGTGTGGGGTTGTTGCGGGCGGAGCACATGATGCTCTCCGTGGGGAAGCATCCCCGACTGTTGATCGAGGAGGGTGGCGGGCAGAGGATGGTTGATGCGTTCGCGGAGGGCGTGCGGAAGGTGGCTACTCCGTTTGCGCCGAAGCCTGTTGTGTATCGCTGTCTGGATTTCAAGCCTGACGAGTTTCTTGGACTGCCAGGTGGTGAGAAGTATGAGAGGGAGGCGGGGCATGTTGGGCCGAATCCGTTGTTGGGTTTCCGGGGCGCGTTCCGGTACGTGAAGGAGCCTGATGTGTTCCGGTTGGAGTGTCGGGCGATTCGGAAGGTGCGGGAGGAGTTCAAATTGACGAATGTGCATGTTATGCTGCCGTTCGTCCGGACCTTGGAGGATTTCCGGAATGCGAAGAAGATTATGGAAGAGGAGGGCTTGAAGAGGAGTCCGGATTTCAAGCTCTGGATAATGTGCGAGGTTCCTGCGACGGTGTTGCTGATTGACAAGTTTGTTCTGGAGGGTATTGATGGAATCTCGTTCGGGACGAATGATCTGACGATGCTGATTCTCGGAATCGACCGGGACGACGCGTCTATACAGGAAATTTACGATGAGCGGAATCTTGCGGTGTTGCGGGCTATGAGTCATGTTATCCGGATCTGCAGCGAGCATGGTGTTACGACATCTATCTGTGGGCAGGCGCCTTCGAACTATCCCGAAGTCGTAGAGTTTCTTGTTAGAGAGGGCGCGGTTAGTATGAGTGTGAACCCGGACAAGGTCATAGAGACAAAGCAGCTCGTGGCCGGGATCGAACAGAAACTGATTCTCGAAGGCATGCGGAAGATGCGAGAGAACAACGGCGACTCGGGAGCTCTCCAGCCTCGCTGGCCAAAATAGATCCCTGTCATAGATGTTTGAAGATCTAGTAGAATACGTCCGGGAAAACTATTCTCGAGCTCCGAAGATTGTCGAACTGGGAGTAGGCAGCCGGATAGACGTCGCTGAAAAGATCAAGAAGCGACTTCCACTAACGGAGATTCTGGTCACGGACAAGGATGAAGCATGGGTCCGGAAGCACATGACGAGCCGTGTTCGGGCTGTTGCTGATGACATGATGTTTCCGCAGACCCGGATCTATGAGAATGCGTCGCTAGTCTACTCGATTCATCCGCCCTTCGAGATCGTGGCTCCTATGGTTGTTCTGGCGGGATCGGTAGGAGCTGATCTGCTGGTCGTGCCCAGGTCGGATGAGCAAGAAATGTTTCAAGATGGCTGGCGGAAGCTTGTCCGGAGCGGGCGGACGCTCGGCTGGCTCCGAACCTTCAGAAAGGAACAACATTAGCCTAGAACGGGATATGGAATCATCCGGTTTTCTGCGTCGCGAGACTGGCCTTCATACCCTCTTTTTCTAACTAGCCTATTGCTAGCCGGATCTGCCCCTCATCGCGGGGTCTTGGCCGGGGACGAGAATCTGGAAATATCGGGTGGCATACAAAATAGCACTGATTGGGAGACTATCGGCCCTGGCCAGAGTTAGAAAGGTCGGAGGGAGGCTCGTCGTAACGAATCCCNNNAGACCTAAGAAGTTCTTCGGCACAGACCGCGGAATAGGGCCCTTCACAGCTGACGATGAGATGACTGACCACGACAGCGTCCCGTTGAAGAGAACTAGGGTGGTGCCTATTGTGACTCCGGCCCGGAGAAGAGACTATCTCTCGAAATTTCGAGAAGTGGATCGAGACTCCGCCCATGAGGACGGGGAAGCCTGAGAACTGGAAGCCTCGAAGATGAGGAAGATTTGGAAGAATGCCGAGGGTTACTTGATGATCGATAAGCTTACGATTAAGCTCGGTGGACGATAGCTCCAAAGTCGCTGAGTTGGTCTCGAGGGGAAACGTTGCTGCGGCTCTCGGTCGAGTTAGACGATGGAACTGTGGTTCTTGCCGCTGATCTCTGACGCTGAACCTTTCCAGGTGTTCTCAACCAGTTCCACAACGTCCGCCAGATGAGCACCCAGCTCTCCAAGCCGTTTGCCTGTATCGGGGTCCTCTTCGCCGAAGAACGAGCTGAGCCTGCCGAGTATAACCATGCACTTCCGTATAGTCGACACTTCGTATCGTATCTGTTCTCCGACCGCCATATCCCAGAGTATCGCCCTGCGCTTCACAGCCAGCTCAGAAGCTTCAGAGGCCTCAGATTCAGTCTCCAACATAGCGTTGAGTGAGAGCCCGGTCCGGGTTTAGAACCGATGTAACCTTATTGAGGATTCCAGAGTGACACGGCCCGAAACCCGCTTCAAGGATTACGAGGGAAAGGCCAGTTTCGCAATACTTTCCCTCCCTCTCTCACGTTTCTACTTCGAAAACCTCTACTTGGGACTATGCAGAGCCTAGACTACCGGGTCTTCTGTCAAACCTGCCGTGAACCCACGTATCGCGAGGTCCGATACCGATCCGACTACCAGTTCGTAGTCCGACTACTAGTCTGCCAGAACTGCGGCGAGACAATACTCGAACCCGTCGGGTCCGGGACAGTGTGCCAAGACTGTTGACAAGCCTACAAGCAATGTGGCTACAAGACCTACGAGAACCACCAGAGGAGAGCAGACACAGACGTCAACAAGACCGTCGAACCAGAAAGGTCCCTTCCAAACAGAATCTCAATCACAGGACCCAAACGCGCAGATCTACCAACGTCAAAACTCACTAATTCTCTCGTTCGGCCAGTCTCGCGTCACGAGG
>VBBB01000043.1:13264-13844 GCA_005882955.1 Candidatus Bathyarchaeota archaeon
TTTTTCTGCGCAGGGTCCCACCAGTTGAAACCGATACGGGCATAGTTTGCAGTTCTAGCCGCAGAACCATCGAGTCAGACGTTTTCGTTAGCGTGCAGCTCAGCGTGCAGGTCAACGTGCAAACTGCGTGATCTCAAATCGCCTGCCCCGATTCCGGATTAGGGCGTGTTCCGGGCGATTTCGGCGGTGGTGGGGTCCGTGAGATTGTGAATGACTTGTAGAGTGTCAGCATACCCCCGGGGGTCGGAGAAAGATAACAAGAAAAACAGAAGATAAGAGAAAATGAAAAGATAGCAGAAAGAGACTAGTTAACGAGCCGAAGTCATGTCCTCTTTCGTAGAGCAAAGAAGATCGCTCCAAAGAATGCCATGGCCGGAGCTAATAGTAATGTCAACCATATCCATGCGAGGCCGTTGATCGCGCTTGCCTTGTCACAAAACCAAGGCAATCCGCTCTCAAGACAATGCCACGAATACGAGATGGCGGTTAGATTTGCTGGAAGAATTCCGAAGAATATCACGAGCAGACCGATACCCGCACTCACCACGACGAGGTCAGATTCCGAGAAACTTCCTGACGG
>VBBB01000043.1:13950-17488 GCA_005882955.1 Candidatus Bathyarchaeota archaeon
TAGAAGTCCGAGCGAGGTTACTCTCCAATCCATTTCAGGACCGATTTGAGATAGTCATTCGCCAAATACAAGCCTTGCCGGCATTGCCGCGATTTTCCCGTGAAGGAGGGAATACCAGGTCGATGACAAGGATCATCCGCAATCAAGGGACACGGATCGAAACGTCGTAGCTGCTCCCTACGAGAACTTCCCAAACACGAGGTTTACGTTACGAGACTCAACTGCAATTGACATTACTCGATTGGTAACGGGTTTGGTAACCGTAAATGGTAACAGTCGGCCAACGGCGAGAACACAGAGAGAGACCTACTAGCCTGGTTCTGGATGTATAGCGCTTGCACTATAGTATTATAGCACCACAACTGTATACTTATATGGAAATGGCGTCGAAGGTGTAACGTGTGGGCAAAGGGTGGAAGGGGGTTGATCAGTGGGACAGAATTCAAGATAATCGACACGATATCGCGGGAGATAGGCAACCCCATCTCAATTAGAGGACTGACGACCGAAATCAAACGGGAATTCGGTTCGGCGCACTACCCGAACATCTACAACGCTCTCCTTGGGCTGAAAGATAAGAACATCATCCAGATAGAAAAGCAAGGGAATGCTTCAATCCCCCTACTGAACTTCTCGAACTACCTCCTCCCGGACACGCTGATTGAGATAGAGCTTCAGAAGAAACGCGACTTCCTACAGAAGTGGCCTGAGGCTCAGTTCCTACTTTCCAATCTAGACCAGGAACTCAGCGCCCTCTCGTTCATCAGATCTATCCTACTAATCGAGCCTGAGCACACGGGCAGAACTCCTAATCCTGATTGACCAAGAGAACCTGGCCGACAGACAGAAGGCAAGGAGCATGATCAATGAGCTAAGGAGACACAGCAACATCAGGATGGAGGACTTGATTTTGAGCCAAGGTAAACTGATTGACTTCCTGAAGTCTAGCGAGAAGAATCCAATCAAGGAGATGCTGTCAGACAAGATAGCAATCTACCTCCCTCAGAGTTTCTGGAATCTGATCAGGAATGCCTACATTCACGGGACTCGAATAAGATTCGACAACGAGCGGACCAACCTCTCCAAGATCAAGGAAAGCGACCTGGCTTACAACCTAGCCAAGTTTGGGTACAAGGAGCTGGGACCGGAAATCAGACAAGGAGAGGACTACTCCATGGAGTATATCATCTCGTCAATTCTTATGGGTGATGACCCGAGGCGGGCTGCGGCGGCCTCGATCCTGATTTCGAAGAATCGGCCCAGCTTCGAACTCCTCGAATTCCTCTCGATGAGGCACGGCTTCGCGGAGAAACTGCTAGGCCTGTTAGAGGCAATCAACGATATCTCTCCCGCGCCTGAATTCAGCGACGCAATCTCGGCATTCAAAGAAAGGGGGATCAACCCAAGCAGTGTGGATGACGGACAGATCAGGAACCTGATGGAACTCTATGTCCCGCGGACAGGGTAGACTTGCCCATCAGTTCAAAACAGCTCGTCGATTTCCTAAATGAAGTCGGGAAGACACTGGATCGGAAGATTGTCCTCGTAGCGGCAGGAGGAACAGCTCTTAACCTATACCGTGTCAAAGCTTCCACCATAGACGTCGACTTCACTGGTCCGGCCAAGGACATCGAGTTGTTTCAGAAGGCCGTGAAGGCAACCCAGCCGGGGTACAAGGTCCATCTTTGGCCAAACGGTCAAGTATTCACCCAGTTTCTCCCTGATGACTATTTGAGAAAATCAAAGCGGATCCGGTCCTTGAAGAACATCGACCTGAGAGCTCTGGCTCCTGCCGACATAGTCGTCACCAAGACAGGGCGTCTCGACCAGAGGGACATGGATGACATCGAAGCCTGCATCAGAAAATTCAAGCTAACCAGGAATTCAATAGTAAAACGCGGGAAACAGGTCGAGTATGTGGGGAACCAGGATGTCTTTGACTACAATCTTGAATCTGTAACTGCGAGGTTCTTTGGCAAGAGTGCCTACAAAAAGAAACGGAAGAGGTCGCTCTAGAATCGACACCTGCTTTGTCTAGTGCCGTATCGCATTTTTCGAGTGGTAACGGGTTTGGTAAATACAACGGCAGTTCTGAATGGACCATCAGGGTCGACTAACATTTCGGTCGGCGTCAGCTTACTCGTATCCAACGGTGTCTTTACTATTAGAGGTACTCACCGGTAGATTCGATGAAGGGAGACCGCCTCGTTCGTTCCATTCGCGCCTGAACCTGCGGAGACCCCAACGGTTGAGCAGAAGCCATGGAACCGGTAGAACACTGAAGAGTACAACCAGGAACGGCCAAGCTCCTGCGCGACCTTGCGGAATTTGAATGCCATAATAATGGAGAACCAGGGCAAGCAGGAAGTCAAAGATTATTCCAGTTGCAATACCGGCAACTATAGACGGTTTGAATTTCGACTTCTTCCACGCTAGATAGTCTGCATGGTTCTCTTGAAGATGTAGGGTCTTGAACATTCCGGAGGGAGATGTGTGGACCAGCCTCGCTCCCTCTGAAATGTCTGACCTGAAATCATGCCCACAGATCGGACAGTTCGACCTCTCGCTCGACATGGCTCTCTCCCCCCGTCAACTAGAAATCAAACCCGTCCCATAAGTCTAGACGTCACAGTCGTGGAAGGAGGTTCGGGAAGAAATTGTCCGATCCGATTAGTTTTGGATTCTGGTTTCCTGTCCTCTTAAATAGACGCCCAGCTCGGAGCAAATTGATTGAGCGACTGGGGAGCGACTGGGACGGGCTGGAGAGTCCACAGCTGGAACCGATTTTGTATCGACGCAATGTATTATTGACAAACAGTACAAGATGAGAGAATGATACGACCCCCAGCAAAGCAGCGCATTTCCACGCTCACTGCTGATCAGCTTCTAGGTCCGCTGAATGATGTCGAAAGAAAGTATGCACCGGTCAGACTGTATGCGGCTGGTCCGATGCAGATTCCACTACCCAGACCGAGAGCCGCAATCATTGGATCCAGAAAAGCATCAGAGAAGGCCCTTGACGTTGCGTCTGAGATCTCGAAGACGCTTGTAAAGAAGAAGGTGATCATTGTTAGCGGTTTAGCCGAGGGCATTGATACGGCTGGGCATCGAGCGGCGATTGATGCCGGAGGAAAACCCATCGCTGTTCTTGGGACACCTCTGGATGAGGTCTACCCGAAGAAGAATGCTCTGCTGCAGGAAGAGATAATGCAGTCTCACCTTGCGGTCTCTCAGTTTGCATTTGGATATCCAATCCAGCGACAGAATTTCGTCATACGCAATAGGACTATGGCACTGATCGCCAATGCCTCCATCATTGTCGAGGCTGGAGAGACAAGCGGTTCGCTCCATGAGGGCTGGGAGGCCCTCAGGCTAGGCCGATCCCTGTTTATTTGGACGGATCTTCTGAAGTCGTCCCTCAACTGGCCCAAGCGGATGTTGAGATATGGAGCGTTTGAACTGACGAATCCAGAAAAAGTCCTCGACGTGCTGCCTTCAGCAGAAAGAATTCTCATCAAGATAGCTAGGTAATCACGGA
>VBBB01000015.1:0-3967 GCA_005882955.1 Candidatus Bathyarchaeota archaeon
CGCGTCGGATGACCTGCAAGTACTTTTCAGCGCGCCTAAGCACCTCGTCTCTTGCGAGCGCAGTTTCATTCTTGAAACGGCGGAAATAGACCTCGAGATTACGTTCAATCGTGTCTCGGGCAAATTGTCCGTGTCGATATCCTATCTCGTACGGCGAGCCTTTCAGCCTTAGGACGGGTAGTGTCATTGATCTTTCGAAGATTTTTCCTGCTCCCGATTCTTCTCGAAAGTGATCCAGGCGAGGTCTCGCTTGAATCCCAGTTTCATGTTGATGCTGAGCATGCCTTCGTTGGTGGATGCGTTGAAGGTTCGAATATTATCAAATCCGTTCTTCCGAGCAAAATCTAACACCTTCAACTTCAAGGTCACGGCAATTCCTTTTCCTCGATACTCCCGTAGAACTCCCGTGAGGCCCTGGTAGAGGCTTCTGGGCTCCTTCTTCAACCGCCAAACGACACTGGTTTTCGCTATCATGTATGCTTGAGGAATGAGGTTAGGGTTCTTCATCTCAAAGGCGAGCCACTGATCATAAGGAGTGTCTGTAGGGGTGTCAGCTATCGGCACATCTCTGAACGCGGTCTGCACAAGCTCGTACAGCTTCGTGTAACACCTTGGATCCTCCCGTAGTTCCTGCTCAAGGGTCGAGAACTCGATTCCAGCTTGAGAAACCTTAGTCGAATATTTTTGGAACTCTGAATCGTTTACTTGATACGGGTCGATGGTCGATTCCCAACCCCGCATCTTTTCACTGAATCCCCGCTTTTGCGCGAAAGCGATGGATCGTGTCATATTCTCTCGAATCCCCATCCAGGCGGCAGTCGCACTACGCTCATCAAAGTCATCCTTGAGCCTATCGTAGATCGCGCTACCAATGCCCTGGCCGTGGTGCTTCGGATCGACCCAGCCGTCGAACCAGAATTTTTTGGGATGAAACATCCACGGAGGATTCCACATCTCTCCAAAACCCAGAGCTACACCGGTTGAGGAGTTTATGCAGGCATAACGTTTGAAATAGTACTTTGTCTTGTCGAGACTATCATCGTAAAATCGCCACTCCTCAACGCTCCTCGCTCGCTCAGGAAAGATCGCATCATAGATTTCCGCCAACCTCCGGTAATCAGAATCTTCGAATCCTCTAATCTCAAGAGAGAGAGTGCGCTGGGCCAAGATAGTGTCGATTCTTCCGACGCCGATGTTAAACTCTTTGCACGCGACCGTCCACGCGTTTGTCATGCACAAGCCGCACTGTTAATGAGAGAGATTGACGGTATTCTTCGCAAGCCCTAGTTATGCCAGGATATCCTGAAAGATTCGTAAAACTGCTCTACGGCATAATCATGGCGCAGTTCATAGTCATCGCCACCTTACTGGCGGGGTTCAGCAACGAGTATCTCTCCAACATCTACTTTCGAATCTGGGTAGACGGCACCTTTCCCCAACTGGGTCTGCTGTTGACTGGACAAGTTGACGCTCTTCTGATCGGGATGGCTCTCGGCGGCACAATACTGCTGATTCAGCGGGTGAAGAACGAGGCGAGTATCGCTAAAGGAACAACAGCGACACTCGGCCGGCCCTCTTCCTTGGCAGAGAATTCTGACCTACTTCCCAACCACGCTACACGAACGACAATCGTCGAGGTGGCGAGGGAGACGCCTGACCAGGTTCTTGGAGAGCTGGATAAACATGATTTCTAGAATTTATGTTATTACTGTGGCGACTGTTTAGTTTCCGAAATCTCGGTTCCCGTTTTGAACCAAGGATCCACTTCTAAAGCTCTAACCTTCGTCTCTGAAACGGGAAGACCATCGTCACGTAGGCTCTGGAGAAACGCGTTGGCTCGACCCCTTAGCTCCGCCAAGCGCGTCTTGAAAGTGGAGAAACCTTCTCTTTCACTCTCTAGGCTAGTTAGATCTCCCTTTGCAACCAGTCGAAGAGTCTCCTCTGCCACCTTTTCGACGAACTCACCGTAGAACTCGATGAACTCGTTAACGACCTCGAGCAAATCGTACTCGATCATCGACGCTGCCTTTCGAAGGAGCAATCGGACCTTCTGGCGCATTGAGAAGTACCAGAGCTCAAGCGTGAAGTAGACTTCTTTGATCTTCTCGGTCGTCGCTGTAGCGAGTTGCGGTGTGGTCGAAGTGCTTGACCCGAAGCTCGCCTTGTCCAGTAGGGAGACAACCATTTCGTTGCCAGCCCCGCCTCCCTCCTGGAAGTTCAACCAACCGAAATCGTCGACTAGACGCTCTAGCTTCTTCAGAACGGAAGCACCTCTGCGCTGGACTTTGCCTGAGTAATCGAACCAGCCCCATAGGACTGCTAAGGAGACAATGACGGGAGCGGAGTAGTAGAGGGAGACTTTGTTGAAGATGATGAGCAGCAAAAGAATCGGCTGGGGACTGCCCTTTGACGAAGCTCGCGATGAACGCTTTCATAGCTTAATCCTCATCGTCCGCTATCTCAAGCGTCTAGAAATCGGTAGGACGAACTCCACGATTATTCCCACCGTTATGAATCCCCAGCCACCTTGAATCAACTCTCGGGTTCCATCAGTTGTTCCGACCAGGACGAGAAGGAATCCGAAAAGTAAAGCTACTGCTGGGAACGCGGACGTGAAAGCCGCAAGAGTGGACCCCAATCAGCAGTCACTGTGGAATGATACTCGGACACGGAAAAAGGGGTCCGATGTAGAAAACCTGATAGTAACCGAAGTTGACGAACGAGCCACTTCACCCAACACGAACGAGGGAGAACCATGCAGGCTCTTTTGGTCGCTAGGCTCCTATAATCGTAATCTGACCGTTTACTGTTAACAGTTTTACATCGGCTGCTCCGGTTCCGACTGTGGCCGTAACCTGGGTACTTGTCTTTGTCTGATTACTCAGTACAAGATTCTCTGTCTGAATATTTCCGTTGACGAGAGATGCGGTCAACTTGAATGAGGATGATGATGGAACGGCCATTTGCACGTTGCCATTTTGAGACGACATTGTATAGTTCCCTGCCATGATCGGTGTCGAGAAAGTGCCTGCGATGTTACCGTTGGTGGTCTGCGCTGAAAAGCCGCCGCTTGCACAAATTGAGCAACTGAAGTCTATGTCGCCGTTGGATGAGGAGATGCTTGCGCCGGTGACGTTGAGACTGGTTGCTTGAACCCGTCCATTTACGTTGTCTACGACGAGCTTGCTAATGTGCACTGAAAGTGGTATGAACACGTCGATTTTGACAGAATATGTTTGCGAGATTAGAAAGACAGCATTGTTGGGAAATTGGGCCTGGAATATGATGTTACCATTCATGCTTGAGTTGACAAGATTTACCTGTGCGGGGGACGATCCCAGACCCTTCGCCGTTACGGTGCCATTGATCAAGAAGCTGGTTTGTCCCCACGGCGCGAGTGTCACCGCACCGTTGATGTTTGTGACTTCGAGTGTATAGTTGCTTGACTGGTCGGCGGCCGTGCTGTAGCTAAAGTTCTTGGTAGTAACGATTGCAGACGATTGATAGATGAGTGCGAACAAGACGCCCACAACGACTATGACAAGGATTACGATTGCCATTACCCATCGGTTGAAACTAGTTTTTTCTGCTATCGGGCGAGTTATCGTTGTGCCTGGCGGGGTTCCAGTCGCGAACTGCCCTGCCAACTCTATTCGCTAGGCCCTTACGCTGTAGCTCTCTCGATCTCTTGCATCTCGTCACGTGAGAGAATCAGTTCTGTTCCATCCTTCATTTCTCGGGCCTCCTTCTCGCTACGTATTCCGATGATCGCCCCTGTTAAAGCAGGGTGCATCAACTCCCACGCGATGACAACATCCACCATTTTCTTACCGTGAGCTCGAGCTATTTTTGACAAGGCTCCCCGGACTCTCTCCAGTTTGGTATGGTTCTCTGGTTGACCGTACCAGTGGTTTCTACGGAAATCCTTCGGGTCCAGAGATGCTAAGCTGAAGTTGTCGGCGAGAAA
>VBBB01000015.1:4004-5314 GCA_005882955.1 Candidatus Bathyarchaeota archaeon
AGAGAGAAAGGCAGGATGTCCTTCTCGATCTTTCTCTGGAGAGGGTTGTACTGAACCTGATTCGCTGTGACGGGGCCGATTCGCTCAGCCCTCTCGATGAGATCTACGGTATGGTTTGATAATCCACCGTTCCTGACCTTTCCCTGACGAATAAGACCCTGAAGCGTCTTCCAAGACTGCTCGATAGGAGTTGTCGCATCCATATCGTGAAACTGTAAGAGGTCAATGTGGTCGGTCTGAAGGCGTTTTAGACTCGTTTCGACCTCTCTCTTGATAGTCTCCGGCTTATGATTCTCAATGGAACCACCTTTGCCATCTGGCAACGTCCCGCACTTCGTAAACACGTAGACATCGTCTCTTCGACCTTTGATCGCTTTGCCCACGATCTCCTCTGCCTTTCCCCATCCGTAGAAAGGCGCGGTATCGATCCAGTTCACTCCCTCGTCCAGGGCGGTCTGAATTGCTCCGATGGCCGATTTCTCGTCCTGGGGTCCCCACCAGACCCTCCATTCCGGGGTTGAGCCTATCGGCGCGGTTCCTACTCCGACTTTAGTAATCTTAAGATCGCTCTTGCCAAGACGTCTAGTCTCGAGCGTCAATCCCGTTCGAAGGATGCGGGTCTGAAAACGACTATTTCTACCTTGAACCGACGCGATACTCTATGGCCCTGGGACCCAGATTATCAGCTGCTTGTGGCAACTGGGACACTCTCTCGGGGTCCTTGCAAGTCCAAAGCCAAACGGTTTGCATCCGCTCGCACATTTCCAGTAACCCTTACTGAACAAGGGCTCCTCGCCGACAAGCGCCGCGGCTGTTTCAATGAAACCTTGGATGTAGGCGCCCCCCATTCGTTGACGGTCAGCCTCCTCCTTCTGCTGCTTCCAACGCTCCTGTCGGTCAAGAGTTTCGGACATGATGTGGGACCACTCCTTCTACTCTTGCAATATCAAACATGTTGCGCCTGCAGACTGAATATAGCAGTAGCTGGCAGACTGGGTTGGACTCGAATAGCGCAAGTTTCCGCGACGGACGATTATTGCTTCAGTTTCTCGCGGTAGTGCTCTCGCAGCTTCGCAATTTTCGGCTCGATTACTACCCTGCAATAGGGTTGTCGGGAATTCTTGGCGTAATAGTCCTGGTGATAATCCTCCGCTTTGTAAAAGTCGCGATAAGATACTACCTCGGTGACGATCGGTTTCTTCCAGACTTTCGACTCGTTGAACTCCTGGATAACCTGACGGGCAATCTTTTCCTGTTCTGGGTTGTGATAAAATACAGCCGAGCGGTACTGGGTTCCCACATCGCCTCCC
>VBBB01000097.1 GCA_005882955.1 Candidatus Bathyarchaeota archaeon
GGAACCTGGACATCCTTAACGGCAATCGGCTTCTTTCTTGCGGCAACAAGCTCCCGAAGAGAAGCATAACGCGGGATAGTTAGATCCTTTTCTGCGGTGAACACTGCTGGAAGGATCGCTTCCACCGTTATTGATCCTCCTTCAACTTCCCTGTGCGCAACCGCCTTTCCATCAGATACCTCTAGTTTGACGATCTGGGTTACGCAGGGAATCCCCAACAATTCCGCGACCATCTGGCCGACCTGTTGGTTGTCGTCGTCGACGCCTTTCTTTCCGAAGAGAAGAACATCAAATTCCAGGCCTTTCAGCTCGTTAGCGAGTACTTTCGCAGTTGAGCCGGGGTCATCCGGGATTCTGTCGGACCTAAGATGAATTGCCTTGTCGCCACCGAGGGCAAGTGCCTTCATTATCACCTGCATAGTTTTCTCTGGACCCAAAGTGACGACCGTTACTTCGCCCCCATGCTTCTCCTTGAGCTGAACAGCCTGCTCGAGGGCATATTCTTCGTAAGGGTTGATTACGAACTCCGCATCTGAGGTATCAATCGACTTCCCATCAGATGTTATCTTGATCCGAGCTGCCGTGTCCGGAACACGCCGCACACAGACAACGACTTTCAGTAGTCGACGACCTTACCACGAGAAATCCGAGCGAGGCATAAGCTTTCGCGGGCTCAACTGGGCATTTGGTAATGATTATGGTAAACAGTTAAAGGTGGGAAACGTTTCGCCGTAATTGACGATACAATATGTTTGGCTTCGGTGATCCCTCTCAGGTTGCGCTGATCTTCGGCGCGGGCGACCCATTTCAGATCCTTCTGATCCTCGCCGTGGTTGCAGTACTCCTCATCTGGGGACCTCAGAAAATACCGGAACTGGCAAGGTCTATAGGGAGAGCTCGGAGAGAATTCGACGATGCCTCGAAAGGTCTAGTTCAACAAGCCAGTAGCCCATCAACGGACACGTCCTCGCCCGATACATTAGTTGAAACGGCCCAGAAGCTTGGAATCAATACTCAAGGAAAGACGCGCCAAGAAATATCGGACGAGATCGTAAGACAAGCACGGAAGTAAACGGTAACATTTCCGATTCCTGTCCCGTGTGCCGTCGCGAGAGCCGTACTGGTGGCACTAATCTGGTACGGTAGTTTGTTCTCGATAGTTTGTCTCATTTGAATATGGTGCGCCTGTTGCGAGTCGAATGATAATCCTTGTCGAATGAATCCGAGAGGGAAAAAGTAATTCCCCTATGGGATCACGTCGATGAGCTCTCTCGCCGGATCAAGACATGGGTATACGCTTTCTTTACCGCAACAATTCTCTTTCTTGTCGTTCCGGGAGACTTGTCATTTCTCCAGAACCCCTTCCAGATCTACCATCCCTTGATTACCGTTATCCTAGTTGCTGTTCGACAGCGTCTCCTGCCACCGCAATACACTCTGATTGGACCCACTGTGACGACGCCGCTCGAAATAATCGCTGTCGGGGCAGCAGTTTTCGGCTTTCTTGCTAGCGTTCCAGTATTAGCTTACGAAGTCTACAAATTTGTAGATCCTGCGATAAGACCGAACGAGCGACAATCGATCTATCCATTCGTGACGGCTTTCTCGATCCTGTTCTTGGCAGGGTCACTCTTTGCCTTCTTTGTACTCATCCCATTTGTCTTCTTCTTCTCTCTGCCATTCTTCCAGTGGGTGGGGGTCGCCACTCTCATCGACGCTGACCAGTTTTACAACTTGGTCTTTTTCATCATACTAGCGACGGGGCTTGCTTTTACTTTGCCCGCGGTTTTCGTGCTTTTGGTTAAGCTTCATTTCGTGGGAACGGCTGTTCTGAGGAAGAACCGAAAGTATGTGTGGGCCTTCACTCTAATTGCGACCGCGCTTGCTTCCCCCGACGGGGGTCCTCTAGCCGACGCGGCCCTGTTTGTGCCGATGATAATATTGATCGAGGGAGCGATGTGGTTCGCCAAGAGATATGAGAAGGACGATGTTGCGGGAGTACGTTTTAGCACGGGCGTAACGCAATGCTCTTACTGCGGAGGCCAAATGGACTCTGGCGGCGTATTCTGTGGACTGTGNAAGCAAGAATCTAATCGGTTCTCATTTTTTGGTCAACTCCCTTCTGTTCACACACGTTAAATCCCCGGACAACGGGGCCGATAATGAATGATGAATTTCCGCTGCAATACGCCTGAGCGTTCTCAGCCAACGCGATGACGAACGATAGGGCGGGCTGACATCAACGTAACAGAGCCCGCCCAAACCGAGTCCCACGAGGATCAAAGCATGACTTTCGACTAAGGTCGATTTTTGACATCATATTGGAGACCGGGAACCATTATAATAATGCAAATTAGAAAGTGGATTCTATTAGGTTCCCATCAATTCCCCCGAGAATCACATCTATGATGCGCATTCCACAGCTCTCCCCAATACTGTCAGAAGCCTTGCACAGAAATCCAGTTCTGACAGCGGACCTTGGAAGGCTCCGTTCCGATTCACACAATGAGGATAAACACCTCAAGCGGCTACTGTGGTATTTACTCGGTGGCACCCGAGGCGGACCCAACAGGGCGGAGATAATCAAAACCCTTCAGAATCGTCCCTGCAACGCGAATCAGCTAGCAGAGACCCTTCGAGTGGACTACAAGACAATCCAGCATCACATTAGGATTCTAGAGGAGAATGGTTTGGTTTCTCTTGCCAACAAGGGAAGCTACGGTGCGGTTCTGTTCTTGACGGCAAAGATGGAGGAGGCACTTCCAATCCTTGACGAGATTTGGGGTAAAATTGGAAAAAGAAAGATAAGCGCAACGACCAAGGAGTAAACCGAAAGGAATTGTCCTACGCACTGTGGGCCAGCGCCATCGTTGCATTTGCGAATATTGGAATGACGCTCCTCTTGCTGGCAATTTACATTGGAACCTATCGAAAGATACGGTCCTCTTTCACCATGGGACTTGTACTCTTCGGAAGTTTCTTCGTCATCCTAAATCTGTCGATACTAGTGTTCTGGCTGTTTCTCTTCCAGAACGTCAATGTCAGCTCTGCGACCGCCTTGGTCGACCAAGCATCGTTCTACATGCTGCTAGTCAACATTGGAGAAGCATTAGCCCTGTCGAACCTCCTTCGAGTCACATGGAAATAGAAGCTCTTCGAATTAGCAGGCAAACGCTCAACCCACCTCCGTACAATCTGGAAGGAATCCGGCGAAATCTGGAAAAACCGTTAAGTGCAATTCCCGACAAGAACCGCCAGAAATCTATTGACAGCCGAAGAGAGAACAGAGAACGAACCTGGGAATAACCAGAACAAGAAGGTTTCACGAAGAGAATTCCTGAAGTTCGGAGTAGGGGTCGCTGCAGTTGCCGCCGGGGCTACCGCGCTTATGGGCAAAATCCCGCTGCCCGAAGGGCAACCCTCGAAGAAGACGCTCGGCGCAAACGAAGGCTCCGAACCAATTGTCGCCACCGTCAGCGGCGACCAAGTCACCGTGATGAACGGACAGACCATCGTCAAGACCAAGGACTCGGGGCTGGCAGCACTCATCGCTGAGAAAATGAGCGCAGGGGAATAGATTCGTGACATCTCATCGAGAAGCTCCTAAGATCTCCAAGGATCCAGTTGCTGACAATACAGATCTGTACGCGTTCGTCAGCCCCGACAAACCTGACACAGTCACGATCCTAGCCAACTACATTCCACTGGAAGAGCCAGCTGGCGGCCCCAACTTCAACACGTTCGGAGACGACGTACTTTACGAGATAATGGTTGACAACGATGGGGACGGAATCGAAGATGTGACGTATCAGTTTAAGTTCAAAATGAAGGTTGGGAA
>VBBB01000044.1:0-5695 GCA_005882955.1 Candidatus Bathyarchaeota archaeon
CTTTGTCCGTATTCCTCTAACTGTGCTTCGGGCGATTAGGGTGAAGATGTAACGATCTGCGAGAACGATCTCGCCTGCTTCCAGTGCTGGGATTATCTTGTGCTCAAGCTGGTCCGCAAAGTCCGCCGCGTAGAAGAGCGCGAGGGTCCTCTTACCCAAAGGCAGCATTTGCTTTGCCTGAAGAATCCCCTCTTTGATGAGGTCCGATCGCTTCAAACCAGTGTTCAGGACTCCATGCCCGTCTGCCTCCAGTTTCGAGATTATCATGTCGATCTGAGTGCTCCTCCCCGAGCCATCAGGGCCCTCGATTACGATGAGTCTTCCTCGGATGTCCACGTCCTTGAGATAGGGTATTCCCTCGCCGTAGAATTCTAAAGGCCTTGCTGGTACCTTTCGAGTGCGACGGGAGACTATGCTCAAGTTCTGATCACGGGTTGCACCATCTGTCTTGTTATGGCCGGGAGCAACTGGGAAACAGTCTCTCTCACTTTCTCCTGTTGCTCTTCTATGTCGAGGGAACCATCGATGATCGTGAATCCTTCCTGTTCGGCCATGAGTTCGTATTGTTCGATGATTCTGGCCTGGAACATTCTATAGCTCTCGAGGATGTCGTTGCTCAGGTTCAGGTCCATTCCTGCTTCGTAGAACTTTAGTTTGGGCCTGCTCACGAGAATCCGTTTCATCGCAACTTCGATAGGTACCCGGAAGTAGAAGCGAATGTCAGGCGTCGCGGCGAAGCTGTACGCTTTCCGAACCCAGTCCGGTGAGCATCCTCTGACAACGTCTCTAGCGTAGGCTGTGTACGCATACCTATCCGCTAGAACAATGTAACCTCCCCGCAACAAAGGAAGAATATTTCTCTCATATCGATCTGCAAAATCCGTAGCGTGAAGTAGGCTGAAGGTCGTGGGTGTGAGAAGCCCCTTCTTCTTACCCTTGGACGTTATTTCCCGGACGATCTGCGACGAGTTCCATTCGGTTGTAAAGACTGGAAGTCCTCTACCTCTAAGCCACCTGTCCAGCAGGTGGAGCTGCGTCGACTTACCGCTCCCGTCTATGCCTTCTACAACGAGGAGTTTTCCTGTAATCTGGAATTTCTTCGGTGATCCGGATTTCGGCCGTTGCATTTCTTCAAGACTTCTCCGATGACAGGATTTCAGGTGCCGGTTTCTGTGATGATATAGGGGTCAGGGAGAATTGTGCTTCTAGCTTGAAGGCGTTCTCGAAATCCTTCAGTGTGTTCTTGAAGAGTGCGGTAGGAAAGTCTTGCTTTCCTGAGCTTATTCTAAGGCGAATCTGGTGCGCACTGAGAGTCACCTGTAGGTCTGAGCCAGTCTTTTCAAGGATCTCGATCAGCGTTATCATCGATGATATTCTCTTGATTGTGTTCTTCGCATCCTTCTCTAGCATGTCCTTGTACTTTGCGTAGAGCCAGTCTGCGCCTCTCAACCCTCGGATCCGGACTAGAGAAAGCGCGAGCAGCAAATGTTCAGAGTGGGTTAGGACGCTGTCGCTATTTGCAATGATGTAGAATAGAGTCTCCGGGTCATAGAGGGGAAGCTTTTGCGCCTCTTCAAGCGCCTGAACCAGGATGAACTGCTCCTGCGGATCGAGTAGATCGCGAGCTGCAAATGCCTTGATGATCCTTGAAGAGGTCGCCGATAGCGAGACGGGCTTGTCACTCGTAAGGCGAGGCAGAATCGAATCGACGGACCCTTTCTCGTAGGCTCTCGGATCTTTCAGAAAAGCAGACAGTACGCCATCTCGAAGCCCATGAGTGCTTACGACAAGCTGGGGAATCTTCAGTTTCCTCATCATCAGTTGAATCACCAGCGAGCCCGCCACGATTGACTTGGCTCTGTCCTCTCCGATTACTGGAATATTTCCAATCTGTTTGGGGCTCATCTTTCGGAGGGTTCGGTGGATCAGTTCGACCGAGTTTATGTCCATTAGATAATTGTGAAGCTTGTCGAGCGGATAGTCTATGATCATCTGATGATATCTTGCGATTGCTCTCACTGTGCCCCCGGCACCGACCAGCTCAAGCTTCCCTAGTTGAGGGAGTTCCTTCCTGTCAGGTAGGAGTTCGAGAATGCGATCGCTCATCTTCGCGTAATTTTTCTTCGTAAATCTTCCATTATCCGTAGCGTAAAGGTCAGTAAGTCTCAAACCCCCAAGCGGGGTGGAAAAGACTCTCCTGACTCTGGATTTCTCTGCAATGACCATCTCGAGGGTGCCTCCCCCCAGATCGAAGAATATCCCGGCTGGAACGTTCGTCGCTGTGTAGGAGCCCGCGAAAGAATAGAGGGCCTCCTCACGATCTGATAGGACTTTGAAGTCGAAACCGGTTTCTCCACTTACTAGCGCTAGAAATTGGTCCTTGTTTCCGGCTTCTCGAACCGCGCTCGTCGCGACTGGTAGCACTTGTGCTGACGATTCAAACTTGACCGTTTGTTGAAGAAGTTTCAGGGCTTTTACTGTTCGAATAATGGAGTCGTCGTTCAGAAACCCTGTCTTATCCAAACCCTCGCCTAGTCTGGCGAGAATAGAATGTTGGGAGTATGCTGAGAAGGTGTTGTCTATTCGAACGTCATAGTTGACGAGTTTTAGCGAGTTGTATCCTAAGTCGATAACTGAGATTTTCATGTGCGCACTGACCTGAAGGCCAACTGCGTTAGCGACCTAGATGTCTAAAGATACAACTCGACCCGTTAAGAGAGTTTCCGAATCTGCTTCGGCGTCAAAAGCCAACGCAGCTCGCCCGAGGCTTTTGGAACAAAGGAAGTGACCCTGATCTTCGCCAAACCCCCTTTTTTGAGAGTAATGTGGCTGTTGCCGTTTCCGGAGATCATTTCGCCGATCATTGTGCCCAAGTATGGTTCATGACCCACAAGCAGAATCTCCGAATCTTGCTTGAGCTTCGAGAGCCTGCGATAGAGGTCAGGTCTACTTGCCTCCGGTCTGAGTTCATTCCACTGTTCGAGCAAGTTTAGAGTCTTGAAAGTCTTCGAGACGATAGCTGCAGTCTCATACGCGCGCTTCAGTGGGCTTGCAAGAATTCTGTCAAACCTCATACCCTGACTCAGCATGGATGCGGCTATTTCCTCCAGCTCCTTACGACCCGCAACGGTGAGGGACCTTTCAGTGTCTTTTACAGGAATAGCTGTCCGGTTGCCCGCCTCTCCGTGCCTCAGTAAGTAAAGATTCAGGTTTTGTAGCCATTTTCCAGCGTATTTGAGGCTTCTCCGGATATCTCCATGGAAATCTCGATTTCTGGTCTGACCCGGCCCGAGCGATACTAATGCGCGTAACGAGAATCTGAGTCGAGGCCTTTATGCTCCTCGGGGCCCAAGAAAGGGAGAGAGAGTTTTGGCTATTTTCACTCGACTATTTGTTAGAGAAACTCATTGAGCAGCCGTGGTCCCCACGAAGTCTTCCCTTGAAGCCTAATTCCAGAGTTTCAGCGGCTTTCTTGTAGCTGCCTATGCACGTGGCGCAGAAGATCGATCTCGCTTGGGGCTTTGTCAGCCCATATGCTTCTGCTTGTGAGACAACGGATTCTATGCATCCACACCGGTCCAGCCTGACCGTCCGGGACCCATCTTCCGCTTCAATCTCATAGTCGCTATTGAAGGTCTCCCCCATGCTATCAGCCAAGTTCTGGGAAAGAGCCTCTACCCTACTCCCTTGGTTCTTACTTTTGATGTCCTGAACTTTCAGATTTGCCTTCATATCCGTAAGTATGTTCATCGCGGGTGCAATCGCGTCGAAGCCTGCTGCCGTGACGAACGTGCCTACCTGGAGAAGGAGGTAGTGAGCCAATGTCTTCCTGAGCATCTCATACCGTTCCTCGAGGCTGCGGATTCGTTTCGGTTGGGTCAGCGTTGCCAATTACATCTCGACGTATATCTCCAAACGGCCCGTTTTTTAAATTAGTGTACCACAGCCGTCGAAACCTTCCGTCGTGGTTCAGACGATTTGCAACGCTTGAGAACCTAGTCTATAGCGCCGTGTTGTTTGAGAAGCGCTACTATTCTGTCGTTGCTGCGTTCTGAAGCGACCGTTAGTGGAGTCTTTCCTTGAAAATTCTTCGCCTTCACATCAGGTCCTGCATTATCAAGCAACCACTCGGCGATTTCGTATTTGCCCCTCGATACGGCGTTGTGCAAAGCGAGAGTCGCGCCAGATTTCGCACCTCGTTCGAAGACCAGTTGAACCAATAGCGGATTTTCGCTCCACACTGCGTGAGGCAACAGTGGTATTCCGTGAGCCCCGGTAGCGTGGGCATTCCGAGGATCCTCATTCAGTCTTCGTACTACTTCGTCTTGCATGCCGAGCATGGCTGCGGTACAGATCTCCAACGGAGCGCCCTGCTTTAGAAGAAATTGTGCGACAATCGCGCTGCCAATTTGGGCTGCGGCCTGTACGGCTGTTTCCGTATCGTTCTCGTTCCATCGATATGATACATTGAGGAGTTCAGGATTCTCTGCAAGCATCTGTCTAACCTTCTCTAGGTTTCCGTGTCCGGCGATGACGAATTCCCGGATTTGTTCTGTCGATGGTGACCTTTGTTGGGTCTGCACGAGTCGCTATGGTTCAAATGCAAAGTATAACCTTTGCTTGAGGTTAGCATAGTTTCCCAGCCACTTGACCCTGACTTCCCACTCGTGTGTTGCCTCTCACGTTGTTCTAGCCGAGCATTGGTTTCCCTGTCAGCTCGACTAGCCTCTTACTTTTCATGAGCCTGGAGACCCAGAGGACCCCTGCAAGCTCCAGCTTCATCAGTTCCCGATTGAGTTCTCTGAAACTGACCTCCCCGAAGTTTGACTTTACCTCTTTTTGCAGGTCAACGTCGCTCATCGAGCCCTTCTTTTCTAAGATCTCCACGATGGCTAATGACATAGGCCTAGGGCTCCATATCTTGCTCAACGCCAGGTCACAAGGAGAGATTATGCCAAAAGGGGTCTAGGCTACTGCGACGGGCGCTCTCTGCTTTTTGAATCTCTTCGTGAATCCCTGATACCACTTCTCCATGTCACTTGTCATCGAAGGCTTGATTCGACCCAGAGCATCCCGAAAGTCCTCCATGGTAACACTATTCGTCTCGATATCTCGCCCCAAAGAGATGAGCCCCGCCTCTCGGCAAACACCTTCTAGATCAGCCCCCGAGTAGCCTGCGGCTTGGCTGGTAATCTGGTCCACATCAACATCTTTGGCTAAGGGCATGTTTCGAGTGTGGATCTTCAAAATCTGGAGACGGGTGCCGTGATCCGGTGCTGGCACGAAGATCAGCCTATCGAACCGGCCCGGTCGTAAAATGGCTGGGTCAATCATGTCCGGCCGGTTGCTCGCGCCTATGACGACCACGTTGACCAGGGCTTCGATGCCGTCCATCTCAGTCAGCAACTGGCTTATCACGTGCTCTGAGGCACCGCCGTCATCGGAGCTCATTCCTCTGCTAGGAGCAATCGAGTCGAGCTCGTCGAAGAAAATAATGGATGGGGCAGCGCTTCGACCTTTCCTAAAGACCTCGCGAATCCCCTTCTCCGATTCCCCAACCCACTTGCTAAAGAGCTCAGGACCCTTGATCGAGATGAAGTTAGCCTCGCTCTCAGTTGCAACAGCTCGAGCCAGCATTGTCTTCCCGCAGCCCGGGGGTCCAAAGAGGAGAATACCCTTTGGCGTCCTTATTCCA
>VBBB01000044.1:5704-6425 GCA_005882955.1 Candidatus Bathyarchaeota archaeon
TCAGGCTTCTTGATCGGCCATTCGACTGCCTCCTGAAGTTCCTGCTTGACTTCGGTCAGCCCTCCTACATCCGCCCATTGGACGGAGGGTACTTCGACGTATACCTCCCGCATTGCGGTGGGAGTAATTTCTCGGTAGGCGTTCATGAAATCGTCTAGGTTCACTTCCATCTTCTCAAGCATCGTGCTCGGGATTCTTTCGTCCTCTAGGTTAACCTGAGGAAGATAGCGTCTCAATGATTTCATTGCGGCCTCTCTGCAGAGTGCTGAGATGTCAGCGCCAGTATAGCCGTGACAAATCTCAGACAACCGGTCTAGGTTCACATCAGGAGTTAACGGCATAGCTCGCGTGTGAATCTGCAGAATTTCGTGTCTGCCTATTTTGTCAGGGACTCCGATCTCTATCTCCCTGTCGAAGCGTCCCGGGCGTCGCAGTGCCGGATCAATGGCGTTAGGCCGGTTGGTAGCACCTATCACAATGATGTTTCCCCTGGCGCCCATGCCGTCCATCAGGGAGAGCAGTTGCGCCACGACTCTATGTTCCACTTCACCGGTCACTTCTTCTCTCTTGGGAGCGATGGCATCCAATTCGTCGATGAAGATTATGCTCGGAGCAGTCTCCTGGGCTTTCTGGAAGATCTCTCGGAGTCTAGCTTCAGATTCGCCGTAGAACTTTGACATTATTTCCGGTCCGGAGATGACATAGAAGTTTGCATCGGACT
>VBBB01000044.1:6506-8380 GCA_005882955.1 Candidatus Bathyarchaeota archaeon
GGAAGTTCCACCATTTCCCGTATTCTCTGAATCTCCCCCCGGAGGCCACCAACGTCCTCGTAGGTAACGATCGGTAAGCCCTTCTTTTCCGGTGAAGGTTCGCTCATCACTTGGAGAACAGTGGACTCTGTGACCTTCACGGGACCGTGGGGACGCGTCCTGGTTGCGAGTAGAGGTACGGAGCTGCCGAATATGCTCAGAAGGGTCATGTCTCCTTCGATGAAGGGCATGTCCATGAATCGACGTTTGACAAAGCTCACGAACTCATCGTCTACGCTCAAGCGGACGTCGGTGGGTGCAAAGACAATTGTCTGCGAATCATGTACTTCCGCCTTCTTGATAGTGATGAACTCGTTGAGGGCTACTCCTGCGTTCCTCCTGAGAAGCCCGTCGATCCGTGCGATTTCCTGAGCCTGATCTTCGGCATAAGCCGGCCAGGCGATCGCGACCGTAGTGCGCTTGCCGCGTACTTCTATGAAGTCGCCGGCCGTTATCCCGAGCTTCTCCATTGTCGCATTATCGATGCGCACTTTACCATGCCCAACATCTCGCTGTTTAGCATCAGCTACTCGGACCTGTACTTCTTTGGCCATCATTACTGGTTCAACTCCATGGTTGTGATGGGAAGACTGAGTTTAGGAGAAGACTGGCGACTAGCGATCCGCATTGCTCCTGACCTCTCCCTTCATAGTTCTATTCGACCACAATAGGCTTTATCGTCATTATTAGCGATGTGTATCTCATTCAATAGCCTGCGCTTCTCACCGGGCAGAAATAGGAATCGGCAAACCCCACCGAGGACTCCCCTGGCACTTCCCATCCTAAACGACAAGCTTCTTCCTGCGTAATTCAAGATTCGCTGACGATCTCAATCCAAAGATGCCCCACGCGCGACAATTTCGCGCATTCACCCGTTTGTAACGTCTTTATCGCTCGTTGAGCTGAGGAGTTAGAGGATTCATGGGAGCTGGTTTCGAAAGTTTCGGCCTGGAACTTCCATTGGTCCAGGCTGTGCGGGAAATGGGCTTTGGTGAGCCGTTCCCCATACAGGCTATGGCCATCGCACCTCTTCTGGAAGGCAGAGACCTGATGGGCCAGGCCCATACTGGAGCCGGAAAGACTCTTGCCTTCGCACTGCCCATGCTTCAGAAAATAGATCATCAACTTCCGGGAATCCAAGGATTGGTAGTAGTTCCTACTAGAGAGTTAGCTCTGCAAGTGGCGCGTGAGTTCGAGAAGCTCGCTAAACACCTTCGCGTCAGGGTCGCGGCGATCTACGGAGGCGCGAGCATGAGGCTTCAGATGGAGAAGCTAAGGAATCGCTCTTGCAGTATCATCATCGCAACTCCGGGCAGGCTGATCGATCATCTCGACCGGCGGACTGTGAGTTTGGACAAGACGAGTTTCGTTGTTCTAGATGAAGCCGATAGAATGTTGGACATGGGATTCATCGACGATGTACGAATCATCCTCAGTCACGTTTCGAGAAACCACCAGACGGCCCTGTTCTCCGCGACCATGTCCAATGAAGTAGTGAAACTCGCTCATCGGTACATGAAAAACCCGCTGAGGGTATTCGTTGATACAGACGAGCCGACCGTGGACTCTGTCCAGCAGAAATTTGTCAGAATAGACGAGGGCGGAAAATTCCCCACCCTCCGCGCGCTCCTAAACCAGGAGCACATAACGAAGGGTTTGATCTTCTGCGAGACGAAGGCAAGAGCGGGAGAGCTGGCGCAGGCTTTACAGGATCAGCACTACAAGGCCTTGGCTTTGCACAGTGATCTCTCACAGTACCAGAGAGACAGCGCCGTTCATTCCTTCCGGATAGGCCTGACAAACTTGCTGGTGGCCACGGAGGTTGCAGCTAGAGG
>VBBB01000044.1:8402-10421 GCA_005882955.1 Candidatus Bathyarchaeota archaeon
CATGCCTCAGGAGCCCAAGATGTACTTCCACCGAATCGGCCGAACCGCCCGCGCAGGAAAACCCGGCATTGCGCTCTCCCTGATCACCCGTCAAGACGAAGACGGCTTCAAGCGAATAAGAAAGATGACATCATCAGACCTCTGCGAACTCGCCGATAGCCTTTTACCTGAAAATCGCGTCGGTTCGAAGTTCTTGCTACCCGCGCGCCCATCACAAGGACAAGCCGCCCAAAGATTGTCTTCAGGGAGGCGGCCGCGACGATATAATCGTCGAGAGAGGTCATTCAGACGAAATCGTCGTCGTTGAGTATTGGCCGCGAGATAGTTTTCTGCCTAGAATCTTGCCTTAGCCTGAGATAGCTTTCTTGAGTTGCTCGAAACATCTCGTGACGGGGTTCCTAGCAAGCCTGCCGATAGCTGCTTGTTCAAGTTGAAGGAAATGTCAAATGGTTAACCTTTATTCAGAATACGACAATTCGCATACGTCGTTTGGTGGGACGGGTGGGATTTTAACCAGAATAGGTATGGATCCGGCACCTTGCTCCGAGGCTGAGGACTTAGGAAGGCTTTATCCAAATATCTCGTACATGGGAATGTTTCTGGTTTGATTTGTCTCAGCCGCTATTACTTGGCTTCACTGCAATCTTGGTCTTCCCGTCTGGCGAGATATCTAACTTTGATATGGGTAGAAAGCGATAGGATATTATCTCTATCGCACCAGAGCGGGTGAAAGGTGCTACGCGGGTTATGAGCTCTCCGTCCAAAATGCAACCGGTCACAAGCTTATGAACGCATCAGGATGGCGACCGCGTAGGTGGGTCGCGGGACGTTCCCGGCTTGTACGACTCTACCAATTTCGCCAAGCAGCTCGGGTATCGGGATGTCTCTTTCTGAATACTTGCGTACTTGAGCCTCTATCGACCCGGACGGACTAGCGAAGGCCTAGGTTAGGTTTTTGTTGCCTGTCACGAGCCGATCCACCTGAGCTTCGTAGAGCCGATTGTAGGCACCTCCCTTGCTCATCAAAACCTCGTGCGTCCCTTCCTCGGCAATCCCTCCGTTTTCGATGACGACGATCCGTTCGGCGTCTATGATCGAAGACAGCCTGTGTCCGATGACGATCAAGGTCCTCCCCTTTGCCACCCGTCGGAGCGCATCTTGAATGAGAGACTCGGACTCAGAGTCGATATTCGATGTCGCCTCGTCAAAGATGAGAATGCTCGGATCCTTGAGGAGAGCTCGCGCAATCGCGATTCGCTGCCTCTGACCCACGGAGAGAGTGATCCCGCGTTCACCAATCTCAGTATCATATCCCTTCTGGAGGGAGACGATGAATTCGTGGGCGTTCGCCGCCTTTGAAGCCCGGCTGACCTCCTCGTCAGATGCTTGAAGTTTCCCGTACTTGATGTTCTCCCGAATCGTCCCGGAGAAGAGGACAGGCTCTTGGAGGACGAGGCCTATCTTGCTGCGGAGGTACCCGAGGCTCAGTCTCGTTATTGGATATCCGTCGACCAGTATCTTCCCAGAAGTTGGCTCATAGAACCTCATGAGGAGGTTCACAACGGTTGACTTCCCAGCCCCGCTCGATCCGACGATGGCAACTGTCTCGCCCGGACGGATCAACAGGGATAAGTCCCTGAGGACGGTTTTGTCCGGCCGATAGCCGAACGACACCCCTTCGAACTCGATTCGCCCTTCGATCATTTCCGGAGTGAGGCAGCCTGGAGTCACTAAGACCTCCGCGTCTCGGTCGACGAGTTCGAATACCCGATCGGCGGCAGCAAGTGCCTGCTGAAGCTTGAGGTTCCCCTTGCTAAGTTGGACTAGAGGCTTGAACATCTTGTCCATTACCCCCAGGAAAGCGACGAGTGCTCCAAGCTTCAGAGCACCTGAGACCACTGCCGGGGCGGAGAACCAGACCACCGCCAGGGTAGCGATCAAAACGAGTAGATCGACAGAGGAGCCATAGATGGCGGACAACCGTGCAAGTCGCACCTTCGCCTTCGTCATCGACAGGGA
>VBBB01000044.1:10440-13721 GCA_005882955.1 Candidatus Bathyarchaeota archaeon
CAGCCCGAAGCTCTTCATGATCCGAATCCCGGAGAAGACCTCGAACGCCTGGCTGGTCATCTCAGCAAATGCCTCGCGAATCCTCGCCGTGAAGCGCTTGATCGTCCGCTTGAACAAGTTCACTACGATCACCAAGACGACGCAGGCCGGCGCGACCAGGAGGGTGAGTCTCCGGTCGACCAGGAAGAGGAGGCCGAGTGCACCCGCGACCGTGACTGCGTTAGAAACGAAGCCTGCGACATCTTCTTCCATGAACTTCTCCACCTCGGTGGTGTCGCTGACCAAGCGAGATACCAAGTCCCCCGAATGAGACTTGTCGAAGACGCCCACGGGCAAGAGCTCGATGTGTTGATAGACGTCGGACCGCAGCCTATGTATCGTCCTCTGGCTCAGTACCTCGCTCAGGTACACCTGAAAGAACGAACTGATCTGATTGAGGCCGAACGTCAGGCCTAGGAGGAATATGACCCAAGGCAAAAGCCCTAAGTTCGCCCCGCCGAGATTTCCCCCGCCGAGGACGCCGTTGAAGAAGACGAATCCCATGATCCACGGCTGCGCCAAATTGAGAGCGGCGCCCGAGATGATTGCGACGGTGACCCCGACCGCGTACGGCCAGTGTATCTTTACGTAGGAGAGGAGTCGGAAGACGGTCTGTCTTCGGGAGTGTTCTCCGGTTTTCGCTTGGGAAAGGTCGGCGCGCGGCCCCCATCTATCCAGACGGATGTCCTTACTTCTGCCGTGTCTGCCCATTCTCCCACCACCGAATTGTTGGGCTACTATGCCACTCCCGAACCCGGCCAGAGTGGCTAATCGAAGCCCAAATCCAAGTCAGCGCTATGACCTCCCTGAGGTCGATGTAGCGGAACGACGTCCTCATTGCTTCTATGATCCTCTCCGGGTTCCTAAATCAAGCCAGCGTTCATCAGCCGCGAACATGACGCCGACGACAGGGCTTTCTGAGGCGATAAGCCCGTGGATTGCGGTGGTCAGCTGAGCCTCCTCGTCCGAACTATTCCGGATCCCTGATAACGAGTCGAAGATCTGGTCTATGAACACGAACACAGGTATCATCGCGCCGCATATACGACGCGTCTGACCTGGGGGTGGTCGCTCCTATCAAGCGTGATCACGAGGAACATCTCCTTGGGCACCTCCTTCGAGAAGAGAAGAGGCCAGCGGGTGCTCCGCGCGCCACGCCGCTTCGCCCACGAGCGAGTGAGCCCCAAGAATCGGTTGGGTTCTCAGCCCGGTCTTCAGACCGCTCGCAGCAAGGTGAAGGAGAGAGGCCGCCCAGTACCACTCCAGAGTGTTCGGGTCCACCAAGCCTCGCGTGCCTTCCAAGAATGCCTCCGTAGCTCGGGTCGCCTCGTCTGCAACTTCCTGGTGCCTTAGTGCGGCCCGGGAAATTGTCGCGAGGAACATTCCCGCGTCGACCCCGAAAGGTCCTTGGCCAAACTGCTGCCAGTCGATTACGCCAGGGCCGTCGCCCATATCGAGGATGTGCCGTGCATAGAGGGTGCCGTGCACGAGGTGTGGCGTTCCCTCCTCGGGCTGGGTCCGCTCCAGTACTTTGGCGGTCCTCTTGGCGGTGGCTCCGAGGACTGGATTGGCCGCGGTCAGAGCCCCGACGGACACCCCCACCTGATACAGAAGATGTCCGCATCCATGCCGCGGCCCGAACCTGACATCTCCCCCTGAAGCCGCGCGTAGCCACGCTACCGCAAGTTCTCCCGCGCGCCTGCCTTTTCCATCCTTAACTAATTGACTCGCGGATGGTCCTTCGAGCCAGCTCAGAACGAGGATCTTCTGGTCGCGATCCCAGCTGAGCAGGCGTGGTACGCGAGGCCCGGAGTCGCCAGCGAGACCCAAGACTGCGAGTCGCCGGTAAACCTCGGCCTCGGCGGAGGGGTCGTCCGCGTAGATCTTGATGACGAATCGACGATCTGCCACCCTCGCCTCCAGAGTTGCGCGTGAACCCGGGACATAGTTGTGCATCAAGAGCACTGCCAATTCCAGTTCCGGTTCTGACACCACCTGCGCAAGGCCCCTTGTCCTGATCTTTCCGAGGACGAGAAGGGCCGGATCATCAGGTAGCTCACTCGCCATAGTCCGATTACTATCCCTCGCATCCCTCACCCCTATCATTTGGAGATCTCGTGTTGGGCAGCCTCGATGACCCGGATGATCTTCTCAGGCCAACGCGATTCTTGTCGCCTGAAGATTCCCGCCGCCACTTCGAGGAGCGCACCAGCGCAATGCAAGGAGAATCGCCGCCTCCAGGAGTTAGGGACGAAGCGGAAATACTCCTCTACGAAAGTCGCCCCCGCGACCTCCGTGTGCGTCATGGGGGTCGAATCGAGTCCCACGCGTCCCGTGATGTAGGCGAAGAGCTGCGCCGGGTCAAGCAGCGGATCCGCCGAGGCCGCCCAGTCGAGATCTATCAGGGTCACGCGCCCGCCCGATAGGAAGATGTGATCAGGCTTGAGGTCACCATGGATTGGTGCGGGTCCTCCCTCGTCCAAGCCTCCAGTGACCGCATCGGAAATCGCCTGAACCGCCTCTCGGACTTGGGGGCATGCCCACTGAACGAGGGCCGAGGCATTCTCCACCTCCACCAGTCGGTCCGCGAGCGAATAACGACGCTTGATGGGAAACTCGTCCTGGTTGAACGCGGCAACCGCGCGAGCAACTAGCCTCAGTTCATCTGATGGGTCCGGATTCGTTGCCAAGATCTGCGTCAGCGAAACGCCCGGGGCCTCCTCAAGTGCCAACGTGCGCAGCTCATCGACATAAGCGATAGGCTTGACCGTCGAATAAGGGTGCCCTCCGTCCGGTCCGCTCCTAGATAGCGATTGCAGAATCCGAAAAGTCTCCGCGCCACGGTCATTCCGATAAACCTTCAGGTAGCAGCGCACCTCTTCGCTTCTCGTGGATACGGCGTCGCGCGCCCGAATCGCGTATCGGAGCGCCGCCCCAAACTCGGTCCGGTATCGAGTGGGCTCGATGGTTCGCTGCTCGACACGCCATTCGCCCGGCCCAAGTCGGCCCAGGAGTGAGGACTCGATACCCTGAACCGCTCCGCTTACCACGGAGCCCAGAGTCCGAAGCTTTCGATCATAGGGATAGACTTCCACCAGCATCTGGAGGCTGGGGATGAAGCCCACCGGCTCAAAGGTGAGGCAGCTTTTGGGAATTCGTCTTTCGGGAACCTCGGCTTTCATCTCCTCCCACCGCCTGGAGGCCTCGCCGTCGGCATAAAGAACGCCCGTGACCCACTGGTC
>VBBB01000045.1 GCA_005882955.1 Candidatus Bathyarchaeota archaeon
GTCTTGACGACTAGGGCAACCGAGGGTTCAGTATCACCATAGTGACCGTCACTGTTGTACCACAGATCGATGTACAGCTTGCCGCTCTTGCTGGAATTATATCCGGCGGCACTAAGAAGGCTTTCTGCAAGTGTTAGGTTGGGAGACCCTCCATATTTCGTCTTGAAGACTGCCTGCGAATAGGGCATTGACGGGGGAATCATGCTATAGATAGGAGTAGCCAACCCCAAGAAAATGTTGGTGTTTATCGCGTCACGATCGATTGCGTAGGCGAAAGCCTGACGTACCTTCGTATAATTAGCAGCAGAAATCGGACTGCCATTTGGTCCCATGGGCGGCGTTGGGATATGGAACCCGACGAAACGGATTCGAGGACCTGCTCCAACATTTACAGTGATGGCGGCCGCCGGGTGGCTTAGGAGGACGGCGGCGCTAACGCCCGCAACCACGACAACGGCTATGAGCGCGATTGCCAAAACATACTTTCGCTTCTTGTACCACACAATATGTGGAACGCTGCTCACGGGAACCTGAGCCATAAGAAAAGTCCAGCTGTAAACCCGGCTTATGAGCATTATTGTTTTCTGCGAGTAATGCCCAACACACCCTCTACTCGACTATCCGCTTCAATGATTGTACCTTCTGCCTTACGAAATCCTCTCATAATTTGGAAATATGCGGATTCCTAATGTCATTGCATGTCCCGAGACATACTTAGGGGTCCTTTCAGGCATGGACTTACATTCATCGCGACACTCGCCTTCGTGATCAGCTTCTTTGGCTCTAGACTGTTCGCGACCCTGTTTCCCAGCACTGTATTGATGCAGGGCGGGATCCACCTTCATCATTTCTGGTATGGTATTGCCCTGATCAGCGTTGCTGGCTGGATGGGTATTGCTTGGAGGAATGAGAGGCTCTATCGGCTCTACGCGGTCCTGTACGGACTAGGAGCAGGATTTGTGGGGGACGAAGTTGGTCTGTTACTAACCTTCAACAACTACCAGTCCGAACTCACATACCTGTTCTTCATCGCGGCCATTTCTTTCGTAATAATCGCAACACTCTTTCTTCGGTACCGGGCCCAGTTGAAGGAAGAACTTCTCAAACTCAGCTTCCGAGAACGAGCTGCCATGATAGGTGTCTACCTCACTGGTTTCTCTGTTTTCTTCTTCTTTCTCTCGTCAGGTGTCAGCCTTGTAGGAATCCCGCTAGCCCTAGCGGGTTTGACAATTCTGATTATGACATACGCCAGGCGTAGGAAAACACGAGCACCCGCCAGTCCGCCGTCCTAACATGTCGCGCGTCCGCTCTTGCTCTCTGAAGGGTGACTGGATAGTTTTCGAGAAGTCTTAGATTGTTACGGTTGCTTCCACGGGCTTTGACATTTCGAGAGCTTTGTCTCTCGGCACATCCATCTGGTGGATTTCCCTGGCGTGGAGTTGTACGTGCTCGACTAGCTCGTCGTCTGATTGTGCTCTTACCATGAAGCCGCAGTCGCAGTTTACCTGCTTCGCCATTTTTTCTTCCCTTCGCGATTCGTCGTAGTTCCTAATAAAATGGCTACACCAGGGCTTTGGTAAGTTATCGTCGGATGATCATGACTGTTAACTTCGTCGGACAGCAAGAAACGTCAATCATGGAAAAATAGAGTCGGTGGATTGCCTTTCGTGCATGATATCTAGAGTCTCCTTACAAACGTCTTCCCCATGAACGCCCAACCTAAGAAGGGAAAGTCAAGCGATTCGCTGATAATAGTAGCTGTCATTGTGTTCATTGCTTGGTGGATTCTCTTGATAGTTGTCTTCGTGCTACTCGCAGGTCGTCATTGACCAGTACATCATGTTACTTTCTATGCCTAAGCACTGAGCGGTGATAGATTGCTGAGTTTTAGAGTGCCTATGTACTCGTTGGAACACAAGTCGCGACGACAGTTACCACACTCATTCATCTGACGATAACTTAACAGAACCTACACCAGTGCGGGGGAGGGTCGACCCCGGTTTGCGGGGTGCCCGGTCTGGAATCGCAGCGTTTTTCAGTCGTCAGGTTCCACTATCAAATCAGAAGCGCTTATCTGAGACGTAGACGGTAATGATCAGGTGAAGGCGTCGAGCCTGGCATAGACGAGAATTGAGGCTTATTCGTCGAATAGACGTCCTGGCGTTATTGGGTGCTATTGTAGCGCTGTTTCTGGGCCCGGCGAGTGGACCCTGGTGGAGTATTACTGGAGCTACGACGAGCAAACTTCTGACCGTCCAAGTCTCCCCGTTTTACCTACAAGCTGACGCTACCGGGTTCTCCCCGAGCACATTCTTCTCCGTTCCTTTAGGATCATTCACTAGCCTGTTGTTGATCTTGAGCATGATCGCTCTAGGCGCTTCGAGCTTTCATCCAGGGACATGGTGGAGCAAGCTGGCCGTTTATTTCAGCCTCTGCTCAATGACTGAGCTCTACCTCAGTTTTCTCTTGATGTATCATGGCGCTCTGACTATGCTGCTTGGGGCATACGGTATCCTACCGCCCTACTCGGGTACGAGCCTTCTACCAGCCAATGTTGTGGGTCTCGACCTCAACAGCCACCCCAACCCACTCGTGACCGCAAGTTTCAGCCTCCCATTCTACCTCGGCTTCCTGAGCATCGGACTCATCACGACTAGTCTAATCGTCAACGGTATTGTTGACAGTAGAAAGACGCGTGAAAGGCGAGGCGTCGGCGCTATTTTCACAAACAATTCATAACCATAGATCGTCCAAAAGGCTTCTCTGCAGCTATGGTTTCCGATGCATTGACCAGGACGAGCAACTTGTAATCGGAATGGACTCGAAGGAATGAATTCTAAAACGTCACTTAGGAGGTCGTTGAGGGGGCGTTGGCGGCGCCAAGACGGGCGCAGGAGCCTCAGAACAGGCACAATCCATCCGCCTAGGTAATCAGACAGAACTGTCCTAACTCGCGGAGAGTGTTTCGAAAAACTTCATCAACTCTTCGTTGAAACTTCGGACCCAGTCTGCGTGTGCCGGATTGAAGATTCCTCGTCCTGACAAGGAGTCCGTGGATCTCTTCCGGTCTCTTGTACCGAAAGATTATCGAGTGACGGTCCGGCCGATGTTTGGCAACATTTCCGCTTTCGTTAATGGGAACATGTTCTTCGGAGTATTCGGAAACGACCTATTCGTACGACTGTCAAATGAAGATCAATTGGAGCTTCGCAAGAACAAAGGGTCGTCAATGCTGGAACCGTTGAAGGGTAAGCCCATGAAGGACTACGTCGTCCTGCCCAAGACTTGGAGAGCCAGGCCGGAGACGCTTCGTTCCTGGATTTCGAAATCACTTGAATGGTCGAGCAAGTTACCGCCTAAGAAGGCAAAAAAATAGTAAGTCTTGAGGATAGCTATTCTCAGAGTGGTCGTCTCTGGATTTGGACCTGAAAGCGACTCTCAAGTCAGGAAGGGAATAGAAGTATAGCCATGCAAACGATAGAAGAGCATATGTCTGACACAGACCTGGAGTTTCATCGAAAAGTCGCTGCCGAATGTTTCAACAGAACTTGGGATTACCTCAAGCAGAAGAACAGAAGTCTCGACGACGACCAGATGATGCTGAATCTAGCACACGCGTCAAGATATCACTGGAGCCTCATTGGGAAGCCCTGGAACTTCACAGCTGGCGACTGGCAGATCTCTCGGGTCTACGCCGCACTAAACCAGGCGGACCTCGCGCTCGGCTTTGCAAAGAAAGCCCTTGAAATTTCTAAGAATCACAATCTCTCGGAAGCTCTCACCTTTGCATATGAGGGCATGGCACGGGCTCATGCCGTGGCAAGGGAGTATCCCCTCGCCAGGGAGTTCGTCAGCAAGGCTCGCGAGCAGCTGCGCGTTGTGAGTCTAGACGATGAGGACCGAAAGACCTACTCGGATCAGATCGATGAGACAGAGCGGATGATACCCAAGTAGCTCTAATGAGACTCATCTGAGCATTTTTCGCAGATGAATTCTCTCAGCTAGACATCTCTCTTGGAAGGTTTTGATGGTTTCTTGATTGTCTGTTTCGGGAGTCGGAGGGTTCGAGGCTTGTAGGGTTTGACAGGGCCCTTCTTGCTTCGTCCTAGTCCCGCGGGCTCGATATTGCCTTCTTCCTCAAGCTTCTTCAGTATTCTAGAGATTGCTTCTTCTTTCTGGTCGAAGACCCATGCAACTTCGTAGGTGTAGGTGGCTCTGCGGTCTTTGATCCAGCGGGATCGTATCATTTCCTGTACGAGGAGTTGGAGTCCGCTGGGTCCGACTTTTTTCATTCCTTTGATTACGTCTTGCAGATTCTGTTTGTAGTCCGCTAGGAAAGGGTCTCTTGCCTCGAGTCTGTCCAATCGGCTCATTAGGCCGCCTCCTTGCTAACTGTTCTCTTGAGTTTGATCAGTTTCACGCAGCTCATCTAGTCCGTTACTTACGGCTCTACCTCTTGTTATTATTCACGAGAGTATGCTAACTGCGTTTAGGTCAGGTTCTTCGGGGGTTCAGTGTCGGGAAGAACAATTCCTTCATGGCGAATGGTCGTGGAAGCAGAAATTGCTAAGCTGAGAAAGTTCCAAGAGTTTCTTCGAACGGAGGATAAGCTGGTGTTCCAGGATCTTCTGAACCAGTGCAAGCTCTACGCTCCCTACGCCAGCACCATGGCCTCTACAATAAAGGAAGTGCCACTGTTCATTTCAATGCTTTTCGGCCAGCACAAGAGGATCATCGAACTGGAAAAAAAGATACTGATGCTTGAAACACTAGCAACAAAGACTGAGACAACAGTTTCCGCGCGGACAGTTCAAGGACCCGTCGAAAAGGTAGAGGATAGCATAGTTCAGACGAACAGATCCTCTTGCTAGGATCTCTCCTTCCTCCTATGTTCACTCAACCAGTCGGGAATTATTACCGTTCTGAGCAGTTCTTGTATCGAGGCTCCTCTAATCTTAGCCTCTTTCTGAAGGACACGATAGGTCTGAGAATCAAGCATCTGCATGAACTTCATCTTATTGCTCACTTTCGCTTTCACACTTAGAGCCGCACCTCTTTCCAAGACCCTCTAAAAACCATGCGGACGCAATTGAACATGCTGAAAACAACTCCGAGGGCCGGGTCGGCTCAGTTACGGAGCTTGAGTCATGCTACTCGCCGTCCTCCTTGAAACACGGCCGCGATCAATCTCAGTGCGCCAACATTCTCTAGGGGGTTCGCGTCCAACAAGACTAGGTCCGCGATTTTTCCTTTCTCTATCGTTCCGCGTTGATCTTCTCCGATCAACTTCGATGCGCTTGAGGTTGCTGCTATTAGCGCGTCGCGTGGCTCCAGCCCGCATTCAACCATCAACTCAGCCTCTCTCGCGATTCGACCATGACGGGCGGCTCCGCCGCCGGCGTCCGTCCCCAGCGCTATCTGCACGCCTGCTCTGACCGCACCTATGACTGCTAGACGCGATCCCTGTCTTAGACCTTCAGCCCGTTTCTTGCGGGCCTCGGGCCAATCGACTGCGTGGGCATAGTAGAGCATTGCATCCCAGACTGACATGGTTGGTACGAGGCAGGTCTTGTTGTTCGCCATGGCATCAAGATCACCTTGCTCGAGAAACATTCCGTGTTCAAGTGAATCAACGCCCGCCCTGGCGGCTATTCGACAGCTAGCTGGATCGTTGGCGTGGCATGCAATCTTGAACCCAGCTCTTTGTGCTTCTTCAACCCCTACCGAGAGCAATTTCTCGTTGAACGGAACCTCCGCCGCGTTACCTTCATTCCAGCCTGATAGCGCAACCTTGATCAGTTCTGCGCCCTCCTCAATCTCCATGCGAATCGCGTCTCGCAGCTCGTGAGCTTCGCCAAAGTGTCTGGCGAAGGAAACGTACGAGCCGCGGTGGGCGATCCAGGTCCCGGCGGCACGAATGTTTGGGGCGTTTATCTCGCCTGCCCGTGCCATATGCGCTAGCTTTATGCTGACTCCCTGAGGTGCGCCCACGTCTCTTGCCGTCGTAACGCCGCTTCGTAAACTGGCCTCGGCGAGTTCGATTGCACGAATCGAGATTTCGGGGAGAGGATCGCTAAATCGTGCGATCCAGTCAGGTCCTCCTGGACTACTGTAGTGAACGTGGCAATCCATGAGCCCAGGGATCAAAGTACGCGCCCTTCCATCAACGATTTGAACGGTAGGCCGGCTACCTTGCCACTGTGATGCAGGCCCTATCCAATGGATCAGTCCATCGCGAATCTCTACGGACATTCTGGCCTGAGCAGGCGAACCGGTCCCATCCCAAAGCTGAACGTCGTCAATCAAAACGTGCAATTTTCACACCGCTCTCCCTTTGCTGGTCCGGTAAACAGAAAAAGCC
>VBBB01000046.1:0-716 GCA_005882955.1 Candidatus Bathyarchaeota archaeon
TATGACTTCTATTATAAAACCTCTCTGGATGGGGTGAACTGGAGTCCGCCCAGAAATCTTGGTCTCCCAGGAGAATATGACGGTGGTGCGTTGACACATGATGATGGTCACGTGTACATCGCTCTGGCCACGACCGGTAGTACTACCTACCTGGCGTATGGAGGATTGTATCCGAACGGGACTGTTGTGATGAACGATGACGGTGGGAGGCTGAAGCTTGCAGCCTATGAGGGTGGTTTGGGCTTCGGTGCGCGCATGAGTGTAGGGGTTAGCAGCGAGGGGCACGTGTTCATCGCCTATCAGGCTCCCCTCGAGTGCGGTCTCTGCGTGGTCGACTCTGCGGTTGCACCCTACACTTCATGGACGAACAGTATCCGGGTCCTGCGGCCGACGACTGAGTATCCGGTGTTACACTCTTACCGGCCTGGACAGATGCTTCTTTTGAGCGGCAACTTTACCAGCGTCTGGGACAATGGATGGACTAGTCCCACAACATTTTCAGGCATAGGAGGAGGGCAGGTCCTATACATAAACGGGAAGATCTATCTGTTCGGTGGAAACGGTCACTGCCAAGTGCCACCTCTGCAGGGTCCAGGTGGATGCCTGGGCTTCTACACCTTCGATGGATCTTCCTGGTCCGCGGTTCACATGACCAATGTGCGTGGTTATGCTCCTATGACGGTTACCTATGATCCGCAAGGCGACCGGTTCGTCAT
>VBBB01000046.1:756-1265 GCA_005882955.1 Candidatus Bathyarchaeota archaeon
TGGTCAGGTAGAGTCAACGCAGACTATTACCAAAATACCACTATAGCCTCAGGTCGAACTTATATGACCGCAATAGCATCCTTCGAGATAGCCATCCCATCCGGCATTAACATCGGCACTGTGGGTATGGCGTGGAGTGAAGGAAACTTCCCTTCCTACAGAGTCAACACATACTTCGCCCAACAGCGCCCCTAGTCGTTATCTAATTTCCATCTAGCTTTCTGGAAGCTAGCCTAGCTCCTTGTGAAGCAACAAACGTCTCGCTGAAGAATCTTGTTGGCCGGCCGGATTCTCAGTGAAATTGAGGGAGTCCATTTCCTCGTTTGAGAATCCTTCGGGTCACCGGATCAGCTGGCTGACCTAGTGTTTCCAAGAAACAGGGAATGGGAAAAGAGCTTGAGGATCCATCATTCTGCGTGGGCACTGACGAACGCTCGTGAAGCGGCTTATCATCTAAGAGTCGCTAAAGGGTAGAGTCCGTCTTGTCGGAAGGAAGTCACCTCTCTCCC
>VBBB01000046.1:1316-11586 GCA_005882955.1 Candidatus Bathyarchaeota archaeon
ATTCTGGCGCTTGTCGGTTCCTACTTTCGAGAATAAGGTCGAAATGGACGCTGTTGCAGGCGCCGTCGTAATGTTGAAGCTCGTGCTCCCTCAAGCGTGCAGAAAACTCAGGTCCTACACAAAGAACTGTTCCATCGTGATGGCAACCAACCGGTTTTTGATCAATAAGACCTTCCAACTGCCTCTCGAATCATTAGCCGATATCACTTCAACACATTTCGAAGGCAACCGATACATGACATTAATTCCCTCCAGAGTACTCGCCGATTATTTTTGGTTCGATCCAAAGATGACCATGAAGGTTTCATGGCCTATGTCATCGAACAAGTAAAAAATGGTCCGGACATTGCGCAGCCTCGTAATTCATCGTTACAATGGTGGGGCCGGTGGGATTTGAACCCACGACCTCTGGCCCCGATCTTCTCGGAGTCACCAGCGCCCCAGGGTCACCGTCCATAACTGGACTCTGGTATCCTCTGGGCGGGGTAAATCCCCTGGACCAAGCTAGACGACGGCCCCCATTGCTCCTGTGAAATCTACCGGTATTCTATCTTTCCGTTGGCCAGAAGATGGTGGCGTTGTCGAGTGGCCTGAGAGACAAGGCTATGAGGGCGGACAAAAGAGTTCCAGATCTATGGAAACGGCTACTGCAGCTGAGACAACTAGGCGCATTGTTATCGAACGGGATATGCCAGAACCTGCAGTAGCGGGACTTGTAGAATTCATTGACCGATACTACATCAAATCGAAATCGAGATTTATCGAACCCCTTTCCTTTCGAAAAACAGTTAGCGGGACCGGCTTCGAACTATTCTGGATACTCAAGCCCGTCGAACCAGACCAAGCGACCCCTCTTTCCGTGAGTCTGAAGATCAGCCAGACGGCGATCGAGCTCGATTTTCCGGGGTTAGACCCAAGTGACAAGCCTCTTCAGAATGTTGTCGAAAGAACCGTTGATGAGATCGAAGCAACCGTCCTTTCTTATTTTCAGAACATCAAGACGACCAGCCTCAACTTTGTCATCGGTGCGTCCGAGGAGCACTCCGAGGCGCCTGACCAGAGGGGATAATGCGAAATGTCGCGAAGAGAATTTTCGCGGGTAACACTACAAGTCTCTTCCTCTCATTCATTCTCCTAAGCTTCGCCCTCTTCTTCATCATCGGAGTCTACACCGTCTTCGTATTGATTAGTGTCCAACTCGTCGCCCTAATCTTCTCAGACAAGATTGTTTACAGAATTGGCAGTGTCCGCCCTGACGCTGAAAGGCCACTTGTAACAATAGTAAGTGTCCGATCCAATGCTGAAACCCTGAGGTCTATCTCTCAGCATGGAAAGAAGATACTCTCACAAATTCGAGAGGAAATAGCAAGAAGCGCGATGGCCACATATTCTGCATCAGCCAACGAGGAACTCAAGTCAACAGTTATAGGTTCGCTACTCAGGCACGGCATTATCGCATCCGGCAAAGAGATCACTGTCAAGACGAGAGACGTTTACCGCATCGTTCACGAAGTATCGGAAAAGTTCGGTAGACAGACTCCAAAGATCACTATTGCGAATTCCATCGTGTCCAATGCTTCCGCGACTGGGGTCTCGTCGAGCCGTTCCACTGTAGTGATCACTGCCGGTTCTCTTGAGGAGTTGAATGATGAAGAACTGGAGGCGGTCATCGGTCACGAGATGGGACACGTGGCGGGTCATGATCCCGTGATTCTCTTCGCCGCGACTTCTTTCGAGTTTCTCGGAAGATTCTATCTCTGGTTTCCTCTACTACTCTATCTCGGCTTTTTCTATTTCCTCCTAGCGTTTGGCGGGATCTATCTCTTAGGAAAGTTTCTGGAGACTAGAGCTGACACAGACTCGGCGGTGGTCTTTGGAAATCCCGAGGCGCTAGCCTCCGCATTGACAAAGATAGGGTTTAGGCAGCTCTTTCGTGAGAAATACAATCCTGGAGCAAAGCTGTTCGACTGGTTTCAGTTTGACCCGCATCCGCCCATTTATTTCAGAATAGCTAGGCTGTCAAAGTATTCGGGAAAACAAGGACACGTCAGGCATACACTTCTGGTCTCGATACGAGACATCATAGTGGGCTTCTTCTCAGCATTATTCCAAGTCTAGACTGAGAATTCAAACCAACGATGGGCCAGTCCTCAACCGTGGACTGCGGTTTTTTTGCCACTACGGTAGGTTGCTAGGGCTCCGAGTCCACTAATCAGCAGAAGAACAGCAATTGGGAAGACCGGGACAATTAGGAAGGTACTCACTATCCTGTCGGTCGCTAGGCTCACAGTTCCAGTGTAGACGCCTGAGAACCGCAACGGTAGCGCGGGTAGGGCCTTTGATCTGGCAGCCTCGGCAACCCCACTGGAGAAGTACACTCCTATCAGGAAGGTCGATAGGGCTCCGAGAACATTGATTATTCCGCCAGGCAGAGTAAACCTCGCCAGCATTAGGCCGCTTCCCAGGAGCATGATGAAGGCCAGGCCCAACTGAATCAGCATCAAGTTCTGCGACTGTGAGGATGTTACATTCACCGCGCTCGGAAGGTTGTATGCCCACAAGGCCCATCCGATCGCGAGGAGGCTCGAGAACACTCCCAAACCTCCGGAGAGAAGGGCCCTCACGTGCTTCGGCGTCTGTAATGCTCCTTGAATCTTGACAGTTGACATGAACACGCGACGTCAACCTTTGCTCTCTCTATAAATCTACGAATTTGAACGGAGAGATTCGAGCATATCCGACAGTTGCATCTTTCGCTTTTTCGCTTCCTTTAGCAAGACTTTCTGGACCCCGCTTGAGTATTGCACGGCCTTTTTTGGTCGATTGACCACAGATTCGGGCAATTTCCAAGAAGCAGCAAGCCTCCTAAGAACGTATTTTCGAACTACACCGTTGCCGGTGAGTCGTAACTTTAGTGATATAGGAATGCTCAGTGCGTAATCGACGAGTGGAAGATAGGCGAATGGACATTGAAGTTCGAGTCGATGAGAGACAGCTAGCTTGTCTCCAGGCTCAAAGTCGTTAGTCGCCGCGGCCAGAACACTCCTCAAAACTTCCTTCTTAGCTTCTAGAAAGTGGTGTTTCAGAGCTAACTCCTCAAATCTGCCGTATCCTGCGAATAGTTCGTCACTTAGCTGACCAACAAGAAGATGCCCAATTCCCATCTCTTCCGCTGCCTCGCACACGAAGAAGAGCGGGACCGAATGGCCCACCAATGTCGAATCAGTGCTCTCGACAGTCTCAACGACCTCTCCAAGACGATCCATAATCTCTGATTGTGAGAGTTCTCGGACAGTAATTTCAAGCCCAAGTTCCTTTGCTACCCGTCGGGCGTGTTCTAACTCGGCCTGACCCTTTAGTCCCACTGTGATCAGTTCGGGTCCCAATTCGTTCTCTCTCGCGGCATAGGCCACAAGGGTGCTGTCCAAACCGCCAGAAAATGCTGTGACGTAACCTTCCGGAACGCCTTCGGCCAAAGATTCTAGGAGAAGTTGTCCCGTCCGAGCTGCGGCTTGATCCTCTCCAACTTTCAATTCTTTGAAGCGAGACAGCGTCTCTCTTGCTAGAATCGTCACACGTTTGGTCGACGCTGCGAGCAGATGGCCTGGAGGGACGGTCCTAGGGTTCGAGATTCCTAATTTCGATAGAGCTGCCTTGAGGCTCGCAAAGGCGACAGTCCCCTGAGGGTCTCGACCATAGTAGAGGGGCTTCTGTCCGAGTATGTCTCGGCCAGCCAGGAGTCTTCCTTCTGAAATTCCGAGCACTGAGAATCCTCCAGATTCTCGAATAGATTCCGAAAACGCCCTTTGTCCCGCCTCCCCACCGATTTCTTCAAGTTCCAAGTTTGCAGGAAGAGATCCATCAACCGCGAAACTAGTCCTCTCGACGCTAACTTTCGGGGAATGTTCTAACTGATGAGAGCATGAACCCAATGCGACTGATCCATATTTTCCGTCGACCGTTATCGATTGAGTGAGAGCGCCTCGGGTCTTCATGGCACTCAAAGCGGTGTCGAGCTTGGAAGATACCTTCTTGGCCTCTTTTCCGATGATTCCGGCTATCCCTGACAACGGTCGCAGGATGTTGCTCGGAGTTGTTTAATATCATGCCACGCCGGAGTCTCGTCGATTTCGATTGCCGATCCTTCCAATCGACACTGGCAGATATGGCAGTCCGGAAATGAGGCGTATCTTTGACGAGGAGAACAAGCTTCAGCTGTGGCTTGATGTCGAAGCGGCTGTCGCTGAAGCTCAAGCCGCCGTGGGAGACATTCCCAAGATTGCCGCCGAAGAGATTGCGAAGAATGCCAACACGAAAATCGTAACGTTGGCTCGGACAAAGGAGATCGAGAAGGAGACTCGACACGATCTAGCGTCAATGGTACAAGCATTGTCGGAGGCGTGTTCTGGAGAAGGGAGAAAGTACGTTCACTACGGGCTAACGAGCATGGACGTCGAAGATACGGCCACCGCCCTCCAGTTCAAGGCCGGTTTCGCTCTGATCGAGAGGGGATTGGGTCAGCTAGAAGCGACTCTAAGCACGATGGTCCGAAAATACCGTGGTTTGGTCGAGGTTGCCAGGACCCATGGAAGGCATGCGGGAGTCATCACGTTCGGTCTGAAACTCGCAGTCTGGCTCTCTGAAGTCAAGCGGCACAAACAGCGTCTGAGACAAGTCCGTGAGAGAGCCCTCGTTGGAAAGATACTGGGCATCGTTGGAACTGGGGCTGGACTTGGGAAGAACGCGCTAAAGGTCCAGGAGAAAGCCCTGAGGGTTCTTGGGCTGAAGCCGGCTGGGTTGGTTACCCAGGTGGTCCAGCGGGACATTCACGCCGAGGTCGTCACCTACTTTTCCTTACTCGGTTCCAGTCTAGACAAATTTGCGACAGAAATTCGCAACCTTCAGAGAAGCGAGATTGCTGAAGCTTTGGAGCCTTTCGATAGAGAGAAACAGGTTGGAAGTTCAGCGTTGCCTTCAAAACGAAACCCCCAACTCAGCGAGCGGGCATCCAGCTTGGCCAAGCTTCTAAGAGCCCTTGTGATACCTGCCTTAGAGAATGTCCCACTCTGGCATGAACGGGACTTGTCGAATTCTGCGAACGAGCGATTTCTCTTTCCAATGTCTTTCATTCTGACCGACGAGATGCTGCTGCTCGCGTTTAGGGTTCTGAAAGAGTTGGAAGTGTCTCCCAAAAATATGGAGCGCAACTTGGAATTGTCCCAGGGGGCTGTCTTAGCGGAGAGAATTGTCAATATGCTGGTCGAGAGGGGAGTCGCGAGAAAAGACGCTTACGACAAGTTGAGAAGAGTCTCGGTGAGATCATTGGACTCGGGGGTCCCGTTCAGCAAAGCGATTCAGGAAGATAGCTTCGTTTCAAAGAGGCTTACGCTTAAGGAAATCAAGGAAGCTCTCGACTATCGCAACTACTTGGGAGTCACTTTACAGCTCATCAATATGGCTCTCAACGAGTAAATGTTCTCAGAAGAGGTCATCTTTCTCTAAAGAGTAAATCTTAATTCCGTTCGTTCTTGCATCTGAGATTCGAGAGGAAATCTCTTGCGCGAAGCGATGCTTACCATCGGAACTCTCCTTCTGTTCTTTGGTGGACTTGGTGCGATAGCAGCAACTACCCCTATGGGTGAAGGAGCGCTGATTACTCAGGCAACGCTTGTACAGATGGGCTGGTCCATCAGTATTTTCACGGTAATCGCCTTCATCGGCGCAGCTCTGATTATTCGAAATCGCTGATTTCACATCTTAATCGGATGTAGGACATCTCAGGGTACACGCGGTGGTCGCGGTTGTTCGTAAGGAAACAGTTAGTGATTAATACCCGGCCGGATTGCCTGCTTGTCTTATGACGGATCAAGCGGCTAACTGGAAAATCCACGTGAAAAAGGGAAGTTATGAGGTAGAAGTTGAAGGTCCAAGTCCCGAACGCGTGGAAAAGATGTTTGATGAACTCGTAAAGAAATACATGAAAAAAATCGCTTCGCCGTGACACCATAGTTTCTTCTTTGTTTTCAAGCGAGCTAGGCTCGCCTCTTGGCCCTGAAAAAGACCGTCCTAGTTCGGTGGTCTCATTTCGTTGGAGAGGAGATCATCGAGTTCTTCTTTCGCGTCTAGCGAGACGGCAATCCGTTCGTATTCGTCCGGGTTGTGCTCATAGATGAATCGAAGGAGGGGAAAGTAGAGCTGTTGGGCTCTACGGACAGAGACGTGGCTTTTGACGCCAATAGACGCGGCGGCCTTTTTGCGGGTATCTCTAATCGATCTTGTTCGGGACATCGAACTGATCTTCTGCGGAAACCTCATCGGGACCCAGCCGCTCAGAGATGTTTGTTTCGCAATAGCGACACCCGCTGTCATTAGGTCTAGGGCGTACGACAGGAGATGCCAGGACTGGGTCTTCTTGATCCGGCCGAAGTATAGATCAGATTCGGCGAGAGCAGACATGGCTTCCTCCAGCTCTTTCGGCTTCGGGATTTGGTATGGTGCGTTCTCGAAGATCCACTGAAACAGCATTTCTTGGTCTACGTCTGAGATTGAGAGGGCTCGTCTTGCTGATGCCGTAGTCCGGCTGTTGAAGATTATCCGCAGAACCTCAAAGATGGACTCTGTCCGGTCCCGTCCTGACAGAAGGTCGATATCGTCGACGGTTAACGACCGATGTCTGCTCGAAAGCAGTTGCATATCGTTGAGGATAGATCTGATGTCCCCACGGTCTCGATCGAGTATGAGCCTTAGAGCGTCATCGTTAGCTTTCACTCCTTCTTGATTCAGAATATTCCTCAAGAGTGGGAGACCGTCTCGTACTCCTAGTCGTTTGAGTTCTATCTGCAGACATGCTTCTCTTAGCGGTCGGGTCTTTGGGTCCCACGGATCGTTGGCGGTCAAGATCAACGGATACTGGGTCTCCTTGATTATTTGGAGGATGGTCGCTACTGCTCCTTGATCAGCACTGAGGTTGATTCCATCTACCTCATCCAGAAGAATTAGCCTACCCTTGCCAACCCCGCAACCTTAGCGAGTATGTCTCCGCTTCTCTTGTCTGAAGCATTGATCTCGACGAGATCCCAGCCGCGTTCTCGGGCTAAGGCCTCCGTAACTGAGGTCTTACCAACACCAGCCGGGCCGTAGAGTAGTACTGCTGCTTTGCTGGGTCTGCCCTTGCTCCATGACTCGATCCATTCTCGAAGTTTCTCGATGGCTGTCTTGTTCCCAGCCACGTCCTTGCTCGTCCTCGGTTTGTATTTTGTTGTCCAAGGTTCTACTGACATGGCAAATGTCTCAAAGCTATGCGTCCGACGCGAGCTTCGCTAGCAAAGCGCTTAGCTGGATCTCTTCGTCTCCACCTTGAACGAGTCGATAGTCGATCTCGCCAACTGCCTCGATGAGGCTGATTCTCTTCTTTTCCGGCACTGGAAGCCGGAAGATTTCCGAGTGAATCTGCCGGACTATCTCGGATCCTGATAATCCGTACTTGACTAGGAGTTGTCGAAGTTCCTCGCGGGCCTTGATGAAATCGCCCTTCATCGCATGAGTAAGCATCTCATGAACATCAGTAGGCTTCGCCCTACCTACCACCTGGTAGACCGCTTCCTCGGTAATCCCTTTGGACATTGACGCGGCTGCTTGAAGCGTGTTGATCCCCTTCCTTAGATCCCCCTCCGCGACCTCGACAACTGACTTGAGACCCGACTCAGTCACCTTCAATCCTTCCTGCTTGGCGATGTTGTGAAGGTGTTCAACAATCTTCGACTCAGGTAGAGGAGTGAAGCGGAATAGAGCGCATCTGGACTGGATGGGCTCGATTATCCTCCCAGAATAGTTACAACAGAGGATGAACCGGCAGGTCTCAGTGTACTTCTCCATCGTCCTTCGTAGAGCGGCCTGTGCGTCATTGGTCATGTTGTCAGCTTCGTCCAGGACGAGAATCTTGAAGGGGACTTGGCTCAGCGATGCCATCCGCGCAAACTCCTTTACAGTAGTACGGACAACGTCGATTCCTCTCTCATCGCTCGCGTTTAGCTCCATGAACACGTCTTGGAATCTCTCTCCGAATAGATCGTGTGCGAGGCATAGTGCGGCGGTTGTCTTTCCTGTTCCCGGGGGTCCGGCGAAGAGGGAGTGTGGCATCGATCCTCTCGTGACAAACTCTTTGAGACGAGAAACGATCTCTTCCTGATCTACTATCTGGTCCAGAGTCTTGGGCCGATATTTCTCGGTCCAGAGAGCAGCTTCCAACAGGGTCAGCCGGTGAGATTTTATGTCTGATACAAAAGACTGTTTCGCTCACCTCTACACGAAATATCCTGAGGATCAGATCGTTCTTTCTGGTCAAGAACAGATATAGTGGGGTCTCCGAACCGTCACACTCCCTCCTGGGGCGAGCAGACTGAACGAACAACCATCCATAGTTACGATAGTAGACACCGAATTTGAAAACTCGCCCAGCCGAGTCAATTTTCTCCGAGAATTTCCTGAGACAAGAATGGGCGACAGAGTCATGGGCCCGTACCGTCAAGGCCAAGAAGTGGAGCTTCCGCTCTGGATCACTACTCATTTAGTGCAAATGGGATACGCGAAATTCCGCGACGAGGACCAGCTCACGCTCAACACGCTCTCCACAACCCATTACAAGGAGACCCTGCCCGGGTCCCGTCAAGTCCCTAAGCTCCCACGCATCTTCTACTTCCAGCTACGACGGCTCCTGAAAGATCTCAAGAGTCAGGAAGCCAAGGACAGAGCCAAAGGCAGAGACCTAGACAAGGCAGTCTCCCTGGCGCAAGACATCGTTAACATCAGAGTCAAGAAAATAGCCTCCCTAAGCGCCTCGGGCGAACAGACCACCGAGCTTACCTCCAACCTCACAGCCGAAGAGCTCAGTCTCTATCAGAGCATCCGGGAAACGGTGGACAAGTGGAAGAAAGACATTCTTGGACGTGAAGCGACCAGTTGACCGCCCTTCTCAAGACCGCCAGACCAGAGGATGTCTTCCAGGACCTTTTTCGAACTCACGAATCTGACCAAATAGGCTCAAAATACCGAAAACGCCTGGCCCAAGTCGCTATTACTAACGGCAAATCCCTCATCATCGACTTCGACGACCTCATCTCATTCGACCCCGCCCTGGCGCGTAGCCTCGTCGAGAAGCCTGACGATTACATCACTTACGCAAGTTCGGCTGCCACCGCCCAGATGCGGGTTGAAGACCCTGAATATGCCGAACACGTGGGGAAGATCTTCGCACGGTTCCGACGCCTACCAGAGAAGACCGCCCTCAGAAAGATCGGAGCGGAACATATCAAGAAAATTGCTCTCGTGGACGGCATCGTCGTACGAACAACCCAAGTAAAACCAACAATCGTCAGCGCAGTCTTCCGCTGCCGAAAATGTCTCGAAATAACAGTTCTAGACCAAGAAGGAGAGCTGATCCACGGACCCGGAAGTCACTGCCAGTTCTGCAAGCAGAGCACCTCATTCGAACTCTTACAGGAACAATCAAAATTCAAGAACACACAGGAAGCTCGAATACAGGAGAGACCCGAAGATCTTCCCCCTGGACAGCTGCCAAGATATCTCGAGGTAAGGTTGGAGGACGATCTAGTTGACTCTGCGCGTCCAGGCGACAGAGTTTCCGTAACATCCATCGTTCGTGCGGAGAAACAAGCAGTCGGAGAACGAGGAAGACTTCGAACCTTCAACATCTACCTGGACGCCAACTTCGTCGATGTTGTCGGGAAGGAAACAGAAGTCGTCGAAATTACTCCAGAAGATGAGAAACAGATACTGGAGGCGGCCCAAGATCCATGGGTACAGCGAAAACTCGTGATGAGTCTCGCCCCGTCAATATACGGCTACGAGGACGTGAAAGAGGGAATACTCTACCTCCTATTCGGCGGAACGGCAAAACAGCTTCCCGATGGAGTCAACATTAGAGGCGACGAGAACGTGTTGTTAATCGGGGATCCTGGGACCGCCAAGAGTCAATTGCTTCAGTACGTCTCGAGGATCGCGCCTAGAGGTCTCTACACATCCGGGCGAGGAACAACAGCTGCAGGTCTTACTGCAGCAGTCTTGCGTGAAAAGACTGGCGGCATGATTCTAGAAGCTGGCGCCCTCGTACTCGCTGACAAAGGAGTGGCATGTCTCCACCCCGATAGCCAAGTGTTGATCGACGGGATCTCAACTCGCATTGGTCATCTTTTCGATGCGAAGAACGCGAAGATAGCTGTGACAAAGGCAGGGTACCACTTGACCATGTCGG
>VBBB01000046.1:11619-22397 GCA_005882955.1 Candidatus Bathyarchaeota archaeon
CAATCTTCAGGCGCGTGAAGCTGCAGCTACTCTTGTCACGATGCGCGACTATGAGGGTCCGTTGGTATGTCTCGGCATGAAGTCTGGATTCGGGCTTCGTGTGACACCGGACCACTTGTTGCTCGATGGTCCGCGCTTCAGCTGGCGGCCAGCGAGGGAGATTCGCATCGGGGACCGCCTTCTGACCATTCAACGTCTTCCTCAACGCAATGATCGGGTCCGGATATTGGATATCTTGCCCGACGATTGGATTGTTCAGCCATCACTGGAAGAACGGGCAGAACTTCGTAAGCGAGTGCTCGAACGCTTTCGAAGCTTTGCTGCAGCCAGCCGACACTATGGTCTTCGGCGCGAAGCACTCACACTTAGGGGTAGAGACGCGATTCGTCTTGACACCTTTAGACGATTATTGCTGGATTTGGACCTGAAGGAGTGGCGTGATCGCGCGTTTGCGTACGGCCGCCGCAAGAAAACAGAGCGGTTCCAGGTCGCCCACATCACGCCAGACCTCGCCTACATACTTGGTTTCATCTACGGCGACGGCTACGCCCGATCCAACTCGAAGCACTCTATCGTAAGAATCACACAAAGCGACTTGCACCGCAGACACATAGACCGCCTCCAACAAGCCTCCCAGGCGACCTTCAACACTGCTTGGCATGACAGCCTAAGGCCGGGCACACGCCAAGACTCATTCCGAATCCACAATCTCCGACGCGACTCGAACCTATTGTTTGCGCTATACGACTGGACGACCCGCAACACCCTAGAAAATCTTCTTCGTTTTGGTCAGGACACGCTTGCCGGATTCCTCGCGGGATGTATGGATGCGGACGGGTGTGTCTCCACAAAGCACTATCGAAAAAGCGGCAGGGAATATCGCATGATCGACATAACTTTCTCACTTTCAGATGATCTAGACACAAACCGAATGCTACTTTTGGCGTTGCGACGATTTGATGTGTACGCGAGAATTCGCCAGCAAAAAGGAGTGAAGATTGTTCAGATCACTGGTCGTGACGATGCAACGAGGCTCGTTAGAGTCTTATCTCCATATTCGATCAAGTGCGAAAAGATTCCTGTTCGATCGACCGCCATTTCCTCGGATAACGAAGAGGTCCCGGCGCCTTTGCTCGCGCAGGTTTTGAAAGAGATCCGGCCCGTTCCTAGTCAGCTTCTTCGAAGAGGGAGCTGGAGTACGTTTTACGAGCTTCGAGCGGGAACGAGACGACCTTTCAAGTGAGGTGTTCGCCGCCTACGAGACACCCTTGACGAATGGTTGTCCTCGGAGCAAGCCGCGTCTCTCAGCGCCCTCTCGGCCTCTGACTATGCCATGGACGAGGTCATCTCGGTCAAGGTGGAATATTACAAAGGACCCGTCTATGACCTCCGCGTTCCCGAAGGGTCCAGTTTTCTCGCCGACGGAGTATGCGTCCACAATTGCATTGATGAGCTTGACAAGATGCGTCCCGACGACAGGGTCGCTATTCACGAAGCTCTTGAACAGCAAACCGTGAGCGTGGCCAAGGGAGGAATCGTCGCTACTCTAAACGCTCGCGCCGCAGTCCTAGCAGCGGCCAATCCTTCGCTCGGGAGGTATGAGCCTCATCGGAATGTGAGTGAGAACATCAACCTTCCAGTAACAATTCTCTCTAGGTTCGATCTGATCTTCATCATCAAGGAACAGCCTGAACCGGATTACGACTCGCGAATGTCGGAGCACATCCTTGCCCTTCACAGGAGCAAAGTTAGCCCCGCGCAAATACATTAGCTTTGCAAAAAGAATCACGCCGGTCCTAACTCCCGAGGCGGTTATCGAGCTACGCGACTTTTACCTGAAGATGAGATCGAAGGGAGGGGAAGATGCGGCAGTTGCCATTACTCCGCGGCAACTAGAAGCGCTTGTGAGAATTTCCGAAGCCCGGGCTCGCGCCTTTCTGCGCGATACCGTGACAGTTGAAGACGCGAAGAGTGCTATTCGGATAATGACTGTGTCGCTCTCGGACGTTGGGGTCGATGTCAAGACGGGTGCGATGGACATTGACGTGATAATGACTGGCAAGCCCCGCAGCCTCCGCGACTCGTTCCAGAGAGTAATTGAGACCGTTGCAGAAATGGAGCGGGAGACCGGAACGGTGGAGGAGACGGTTCTCATTGCCGCTCTTGTTGACAAGGAGAAGATGGAGGAGAGGGAAGCCCGACGTCTCATCGGACAGTTGATTAAGGAAGGAATACTATACTCTCCCAAACCGGGAAGATTGAAGAGAACTGCGGGCTAGTTTTTCTCTGATACTGAGGAGTATCTGCAAGAGTGAGAATTAGAGAGCTTCAGTTAGACCCTCAAGTCGTAACTCTGCTAGAGGGTGAAGGTCTCGACTCGCTCTATCCGCCTCAAGAGGATGCGATAAAGGCCGGAGTACTAGACGGGAAGAATCTAGTTCTGGCGAGTCCTACCGCGAGCGGTAAGACCCTAGTGGCCGAGATCTGTATCCTGAAACATCTCCTTGAAAGGAATGGAAAGGCGATCTATCTAGCTCCTTTGCGTGCGCTGGCGAGCGAGAAGTTCAAGGAGTTTCAGAGATTCTCCTCGATAAAGAAGCCTAGCGGCGAACATCTGCGAATCGGAATATCCACAGGAGACTATGACAGTTCGGACCCGTGGCTTGGAAGGTACGACATCATAATCTCGACCAACGAGAAAGCCGATTCTCTCTTACGACATAGAGCTCCATGGATGAACGAGCTATCCCTCGTCGTCGCTGATGAGATTCATCTTCTAACTGAACATGAGAGGGGACCCACCCTCGAAGTGGTTCTGACCCGGCTAACCGAGATCAACCCAGACATCCAAATGCTTGCCCTGAGCGCCACTGTCAGAAACGCAGACGAAGTAGGGCAATGGTTGCAGGCGGGCTCCGTCACAACCGACTGGCGACCGGTCCCATTGAGGGAAGGCATTTACAATCTCGGCCAACTACAGTTCAATGACGGGTCCAGCAGAGCCATCCAGAGCGGAACCAAGACCCCAGTCTTGGATATCGCGCTCGACGTATTGAGCAGTGGAGGTCAAGCACTCATCTTCACCGAGACCCGTAGGTCAGCGGTGGAAATGGGACGAAAAGCTGCCCTCGCCGTCAAGCCCCGGCTCTCCAAGATCGAGGAACGCTCACTCAACACCACAGCTGAACGAATCCTCTCATCAGGAGAGAAGACACGCCTTGGTGAGGCCCTTGCAAGCCAGATAGCTTCCGGTGCAGGATTTCACCACGCGGGACTCACAGGCCCCCACCGTGGCATAGTAGAAACGGCCTTTCGTGATGGGAGGATCAAGGTTCTCGCAGCGACCCCGACCCTGGCGGCCGGCGTAAACCTCCCCGCTAGAACAGTCATCATCAGCAGCTACGAGCGTTTCGAATCGGGACACGGACGCTATCCCATCAGCGTCCTAGAGTACAAACAGTTCTGCGGACGCGCCGGTCGACCAAAATACGACAAGTATGGAGAGTCAGTCTTGATTGCTAGAAATCAGGATGAGGCTGACTGGCTCATGGAGAACTACGTCATCGCCCAGCCTGAGAAACTCTGGTCAAAACTCGCCGTTGAGAAGATCCTGAGACCCCATGTCCTCTCGACCGTCGCCGCAGGCTACGCGAAGACTGAGGAAGGCTTGTACGAGTTCTTTGGACGAACCTTCTACGCCCACCAGTACGGACCGAGAATGATCAAGGGAAAGATCGGCGAGGTTCTCAAGTTCCTCGCGAAAGAAGAGATGGTCGTAATGGAGGGACGAGATTTGGAAGCCTCCAGATTCGGCAAGCGAGTATCTGAACTCTACATCGATCCCATGTCTGCAGTCATCATCCGGGACGGGCTCTACAACCGAGCCAAGAGGATGACAGACTTCAGCCTTCTGCATCTAATATCAAGAACACCGGACTTGGCCCCGCGACCTAGACCAAGAGGAAGCGAACTGGACAAGCTGGGAGTAATGGCCGAGAGCCAGCGCGACGAGATCATGGGATACGCGCCCAACCAGTTCGAAGACCCAATAGCCTACGACGTATTCCTCTCAGAACTCAAAGCCAGCCTAGTTCTGTCAGACTGGATAAGCGAATTCACAGAAGACCAGATTCTAGAAACCAGAAAAGTTGAGCCCGGTGATCTCCTAAGACTCGTCCAGGGAACAGAATGGCTTGTCTTCGCTGCTCAAGAGCTGGCTCGCCTCTTCGGCCACAAAGACCTTCTTGCAAATATGGAAATGCTCCGCGTACGCGTTTCCAAAGGCGTTGAGCCGGAGTTGGTCAAGCTGGTCGGCTTGGAAGGTGTCGGTAGGGTCCGCGCCCGTATGATGTACAGCGCAGGTCTGAAGAGCATTGACGATATTAAGGAGAGGAGTCTGACAGAACTGACAGCCATTCCGACTATTGGACCCTCGCTAGCAAAGAGAATCAAGGAGCAAGCAGGCGGCCTCATCAAAGCAGAAGAATGGGAAAGGGCCAGATCGACCAAGCCAGCCGAGGTAGAGCAGCAGATAATGCTTACCGAATACGAGGACACAGAGTAAAATAATTCACGGTTGGATACCGGGCTTACGCACATTCTTGTTACAACATGCCTAACAGGTTAGAATCCCCGTTGGCACAGGTGTTGAGGCCGGCCGGCTATTGCGTGCGGACATAATAGAAACTTTCCAAGCGACAGTTGTCCAATGTTTCAGCACAACCCTTGAGAACCTTTTCGGAAGACCTGTTAAAGAGCAAATGATGCGGATCCTGGCCGAACACAAAATTCCAAGGTCAGAAATCGGCGCCAGATTTGACGATGTTGCTAAAGTTCTGACCGACGTTTTCGGAAGTAGTTCTCGATTACTGATTTACAAGACAGTCGTCGAGTTGTACGAAGAGTACCTTCGGATTTTATGATTCGCTCAGAGACCAGATATTATTTCTAAGAGAGAGAGTGCTTGCGGACATCATTAAGCCCAGACATTCATCGACCGTCGATGACTCCATCTACATTACTAGAGTCAGACAGAGTAGTTAGCGCTTGAGCGGCTGAATTGGTTTCGCAACCATTGTTCCAGTCTGGGTCTAATGCTGGTAACGAGAAGGTTATGCAGATTGGCGGCATCTGTTTAACAGCAGAGTAAGAATAATCTGTAAGAACAAGGAAGAGAAATGCGAAATTCTCCAGAATTTGTGAGCGCGTTCCAAGTGTCAGTCACAGAGGGGCTCGCTAATACTCTCGTGGCGATTGTGATGCAGACTCTGAAGAATGTACTCACGTACTCATTCGCGACATATGCTGGGAAGCCCTTGGAACTTCACCAGGAACTCTCCAGGGTTTTCGGGTCCGGCGCGACAATTCTGGAGCGAATGATTACGAAGGAACTCTTCCAAAGACTATCCCTCCGTTATTCAAACGAGCTTGACTTTGAGACGAGTGTCAACCTAGCAAGGCGCGACATGAGCCTCAGCGAGCGAGGAAACAATTGAGATGAGTGCAAACCAATTATTCCAGTCAATGTTGTCGTCTGAGATAAAGGGCGACCTACTCGTTCTCTTTCACAAGAACCCAGGGCTGATTGACAGTCTCGACGGTGTTGCCCGAAGAATTGGCAGAGTCGGCACGGCCATCCAGGCCGACGTTCAAGACATGGTGAACGTCCATATCTTAGGCACAAGACAGATCGGAGGTCGCGAGATACTTTTCCTAGACCGTTCTGGCGACAAGGCCGCCCAAGAAACTATCATGAATTATCTGAAGAATGTCAGAGGAAGCACAGAGTAGGTCAGAATGGCCAGACAAAAAACCGGAATTGTCGAACTCGACGCGATGCTCCGTGGGGGATTTCTTGAGCGAGACGCTGTCATGGTAGCTGGGAGTGCGGGAACCGGTAAAACCACACTTGCCCTCCAACACCTGGTTAACGGTATCACTAAGTTCGGAGAACCAGGAATATACCTGACGTTCGAGCAACTGCCAGACCAGATCTATCGTGACGCCGAAAATTTCGGCTGGGACCTCAAGAAGCTTGAGGAGCAAGACAAATTCAGGCTAGTCTGCACCAGCCCCGACTTGCTACTGGAACCCGACGGGGCGGGGCAGTTGCTAGATTCCACCATCAAGGAAATACAGCCACGCCGGATGGTGATCGACTCGCTGAATCATTTGGAAATGTATCTTCCCCATGGGGGAGACATGAGGAAGGAAGCTTACAGGATACTCAACTACATCAAGACAAAGGGAATCAGCCCCTTGGCCATCTGGGAGACACAACAGAGTGCTGGACAAGCTTTCAGTGTTACAGATGTGGGAATGAGCTTCCTAGTCGACTGTATTCTACTCCTGAAATTTGTCGAGATAGAGTCAGCGATGAGGAAGGCCTTGGTAATAATGAAGATGAGGGGTAGCGACCATGAGAAGGAACTCAAAGAGTACGCGATAACACCTCAAGGCTTCAAGATCCAAGGAAGCTTCTCAGAATACGAGGGGGTTATGTCCGGATCGCCTCACAAGGTGGCCTCGGAACGATTCGTGGATATGTTTCAGAAGGCATCTGAGAAGCATAAAGGCGGCTTGTCCCACTGAGCCTCACTTAGGCTCGTTACTGTTAGTCCTCGATTCTGAGAACACCGTGATTATTGTCTAGGTTTCAGAGTTGTATAACCAATGAAGCAGGTCCATAACTCACCTCTCCCAACCAGAAACGACTCAAAGGATGGCAAGGTCAACAAAGCTTCGGTCACTTTCGTCGACCTGTTTCGACGCATCGCCGCTGATAGTCAGAAAGAGAAGCTAACCCATGACTGATGCTACATTACTAACCGGAATGTGGATCGTCGCAGTTCTACAGCTTATCCTCGAAGCGGGCATTGTACTGTATGCGTATCGACTGACTCGATTGACAGGCTCGTTCAGAGCCTGGACCATGATCATATTTGCATTCATACTGACAACTGCCTCCAGCGTATTCGGCATCTTTCTATTGCTCCTCAATCCTGACCTCATAACCGGGCTTGTACAATCAATCAGCCTTCCAACATTGATCGTAAGCTACGCGGTATCCATCGCCACATCTCTCCTATTCTTCTTCGGTGTCTTCGATCTCGTACGAAGATTCAAACTAGCAGCCAAGAAACCCCCGAGTGCAAACGCGTCCGCGTTTTGACTGCTCGCAGGTGCAATTTCCGGATTACATGTTCGCGGGAATTGTTTTCTAATCGCACAGCTTAGATGCGAATGCGTGTCGTGGAGCACTTCGAGAATGCCCTCAGGATTCTCGAAGCCACTTCTGAGACCGCACGTCAAGGCTTCTTAGATTTATAATACGACGAGCTAGGAGTGGGTCCGATCCAGAGTCGTTTCGTAGATGGGAAAGATCAAAGTCGCACTCGCCGGGGTTGGAAATTGTGCCAGCGCACTCATCCAAGGGATACAATATTACAGGAAGAACCCTCCTACTGAGAACGGTCTCACAACCGGCCTCATGCATCCCAGTTTCGGACCCTACAAAGTCGAGGACATTACGTTCGTTACTGCGTTCGAGGTGAACAAGAAGAAGATTGGAGGGGACCTGAGCAAAGCCATCTTCACGGAACCTAACTCGGCCCCGAAAATCAGCGATGTTCCCGACATGGATGTCACTGTCAAGCCCGGCCCAATACTCGACGGTGTTGCGCCACACATGAAAGAGCCCTTCCATGTCTACAGTAAATCTAGGACAAAACCCGTGGATGTGGCGGCGGAGCTCAAAGACTCAGGCGCGGAAATACTCGTGAACTATCTACCCGTCGGCAGCGAGAAGGGAGCAAGATTCTACGCACAAGCAGCAGTAGATGCAGGATGCGGATTCGTCAACTGCATCCCCGAATTCATAGCCTCGACCGATAGTTGGGCGAAGAAGTTCGAGGAACACAAGTTGCCTATCGCGGGCGACGACGTCAAGAGCCAGGTCGGCGCAACAATCGTTCATCGATCACTGGTAGAGCTCTGCCTGAAGCGCGGTGTCAGAGTTGATGAGAGTTACCAGCTAAACCTTGGGGGCGATACTGACTTTCTGAATATGACTGTCGAGGAGCGACTGCATTCCAAGAGGATCAGCAAGACTACCGCAGTCGCCAGCTTGATCCCATACTCGGTCCCAACCCGTATAGGACCCTCTGACTATGTTCCTCATCTAAAGAACAAGAAAATCTGCTACATATACCTGAAGGGCCGAGGATGGGGAAACATTCCCTTACAAATCGACTTGAAACTTGCAGTCGAAGACTCTCCCAACAGCGGCGGGGTCGTAGCCGATGTCATTCGGGCGGTCAAGATTGGGCTTGACAGAGGAATCGGCGGACCCCTAACCAGCATTTCCTCGTACAGTTTCAAGTATCCTCCGGTAAAGATTCCTGATGGTCAAGCTTCGCAGTGGGTTGAAGAATACATTCAGGGAAAGAGAGACCGCTAAGCGGCCGCGTGTCTTGCCTTTCTAGCGGAAGCGGTTGGAGCGGCTTCCACCCAGTCCACCTTCAAAGGTCCTCGTGACTTCCACTCCTCATAGTGCTCCATAATTCCCGTAAACAGTAACGGAAGCCCGATGGTCGCGTCCAGGTGGACAGTGCACTGCTCAGCATTGGGGTCAAGCTTCCCCCACGACTGACTCTCAGGAAGCTCGCAGCCCGACAATCCTCCAAACTTCGGATCATCGGTCGTGACCTGCATAGCATAGCTGTGAGGTGGAACAGCCCAGCCAGAAATCTCAGCCATCGGCACGACCTGTTGAATGTAGTTCTTGGGGGTGCCCCCGCCGATGAATATCACACCTGACTTGGGGAACTGCCTCTTGAGGTCCATGATCTCAATATTGTCCATCAACGCGTCGTAAACGGCGGGTGGAGCGTTCTTCTTGAGCCTCTCGTTACGGTAGACGGTCAACGCCATACCGATCGAGCTGTCAGCCAGCGCAGGACAGAAAATCGGGAGTCTCTCTTTGGCAGCGGTTGCGAGGATACCGTAATCGTCTCTTATTCGTTCACCCATCATCTGGAATAATTCCCTGCTCGAGTAAGACCCAGGCTGAAGGCTATCTGCAAAATTCTCTACGAACTCGTCCGCTTTGGTAAACGTAACGTCATCGGCGTATGTATCGTAAACTCGGTCTATGCGCATCTTTCGTAGAGTCGGATCGTCAATGTGGCCGTGAGCCATGTAATGACGACCACCGAGCGATTCGTACAAGTCGTGACTAAGATTTGCACCCGTAGATACTAGTACGTCTATCGCGTGAAAGGCTATCAAGTCTCGAATAATTCTCCTCATTCCGCCAGCTATCATCGCTCCTGAGAGTCCGAAGAAGATGATTGGCCTCTCGGGATCCTTCAACCTCTTGAGCCAAATTTTGTAACAACGGCCTAGGTTCCGGCTCTGGAAGGAGGTAGCGTTGAATGCTTCCAACGCTTCGCTAACGCTTCGGACCTTTGCAACATCATAATGTTGCACGGGATGTTTGAAAGCGTCGCCCCTAGGCGAAAAGCGAATACTCGACGTTGTTTGTGGAGAATATTCTTTCGAGTGAGAATTGGAATTTCTGTTTGTTCTCATCTTGTAGTACTTGGATCCGGAAAGTTGTTTCTATTTCTATTAAAAACTACCCTTCCAACTAGTTTCTGCTTCTGCACGCAAACAAAAGTCCCTCGTCGAGGGGTTCAGCCTTCTAGCAGTCCGAGTTCGCTCATCAATCTCTTGTAATGTGAATTGATAATTTCCCAGATCTTGTCCCTGATAACTCCAGTCGCTGTTTCGCGTTCGAACGTTAGCTCCAGGGCTTGCTCTGGAAGCTTGAAGCCTGAAATCCTTACCTCAGGTAAGTTCGCCTTCGATAGATCCTCGTTTATCGAGTGCTCTAGATCCTTCAAGCGCGCTGGGGTCTGCAAGGTTGGCTACAGCCGAAGAAACTGTTCTGGACTTCGATATCTTTCGATTGTAACTGAGAGATGTTCTCCTGAGGATTGGCTTGATCTTTACTCACGAGATGTGGTCCGAGACTCTATCTCTTGCTTCAGGTCCAAGAATGCTCGATTGACCTCGTCAACCGACGCCTCATCCTCAAGGGTCGTCACATCACCGATAGGCTTCCCAGATACCACAGCCTGCACGACCCGACGCATTATCTTGGCACTACGAGTCTTTGGAAGCTTCGAGACGAAGAAGATCTGTTTCAGAGCGGCAATATGTCCTACCTTTTCCCTCACCCAATCATGAAGCTCGCGATTGAGTTGGTCGTTCGGCTCTCGACCGACCCTCAATATCACAAACGCTACAGGAACTTCGCCTTTCAACTCATCCGGTATGGCTACTGCTGCAGCTTCCGCAACAGCGGGATGATGGATTAGCGCGGATTCCAGCTCGTACGTGCCGAGTCTGTGACCCGCCACTTTGATCACTTCGTCGGCTCTACCTAGCATCCAAAAGTAACCCTCATCATCCCTCACCGCGTAGTCGCCGGGGTAGAAATTGCCAGGGAACTTGGTCCAGTACACCTCTCTGTATCGATCTGGGTCTTTGTGAATTGTCAAGGGCATTCCTGGCCAAGGATTCTTGATGACAAGGTACCCTCTCTCCAAGGGTTTCCGTTCCCCACCGTTATCGTCGACGACGTCGGCGTCGATTCCGAGAATGGCCGGGCCGTTCGTCCCAGGTTTCATGGGGACCATGTAGAGCCCGGGAGTGTGGCTGACGAGAATGCCCCCGGTCTCTGTCATCCACCATGTGCTACCGAATGGGATCTT